>CAYVIS010000026.1:0-15107 GCA_964451565.1 uncultured Neisseria sp. | reverse complement strand
GAAGGACGTTTGATTCAGCGGTTTAAAACCGTCCAAGATTTGGGGAGCAGTTCAATCGTTCAGACGGCCTTGATGTTTAATTATTCTTTCAGCAAGCGCCGTTCATGCACCGCTTGCGCCAAAGTACCCGCATCCACATATTCCAACTCACCGCCCAGCGGCATACCGCGCGCCAAGCGGCTGATTTTGTACGGCAAATCTTTAAACAGCTCCGACAACACATAAGCGGTGGCATCGCCTTCCGCTGTAAAATTGGTGGCGATAATGATTTCCTCCGCCTCACTTTCACGCAGGCGCGCCACCAGTTTTTCAAGCGCGATATGGCTCAAATCCATGCCTTGAGCGGGGTTGACCTGCCCCATCAGCACAAAATACAGGCCGTTGTGGCAATTGGCCGCTTCCATGCTGGCAACATCGGCAGGCATCTGCACAATCATCAGCCGCTTGCTGTCACGCTCGTTGTCGGCGCAAATCTCGCATAATTCATTTTCGCAAAACGTGTTGCAGCGGGCGCAATGATGCACCTGGTTCAAAGCATTCTGCAAAGCGCCCACCAACTCGGCCGCGCCTTGGCGGTTGTGTTGCAACAACTGGTAAGCCATGCGCTGGGCAGACTTGGGGCCGACATTGGGCAACACTTTCAAAGCATTAATCAAGCGGGTAAAGGCATCAGGATTTTTCGACATGGCTTTCAGACGGCCTCAGCAGTTTTTTAAAAATGACCAATCGGATGATAGTGGATTAAATTTGAATCAAAACAAGGCGAGCCAATGCTGTATGGGTTCAAATTTAATCCACTATATAAGGAAAAGATAGCGAAGCAAACTCATTCCGATGCATATAGCAGACAACTTTCATGATAGCCCGTCAGGCCGTCTGAAAGCGTATTTCCGTCATGGCTACAGCGTTCAGACGGCCTTAAAACCTAACAAGCCGTCTGAAAACTATAGTGGATTAAATTTGAATCAAAACAGCCGCAGACAGTACCCAGTACGGCAAGGTGAGCCAACGATTTAATTTACTATAAGCGTTTTATAGCGGCTCAACACCGTATAAAAAAGATGGGCTTTGCACCCATCCCGGCCTGCACAGCGCGATTATGCGCCCTGCCTGCTTATTTGAAGAAATCGCCCATGCCCGGCGGCAGGCCTTGGGTGAACGCGCCCATGGTTTTGCTGGTGGTTTCTTCGGCTTTCGCACCGGCATCGTTGATGGCGGCCAAAATCAAATCTTCCAGCATTTCCTTGTCGTCAGCCGCTTCCTGAATCAACTCTTCACTGATTTCCAGTTTGCGCACGATGTGGTTGCAGGTCATGGTGACTTTCACCAAACCATTGCCCGCTTCGCCGCTGACTTCCATTTCCGCAAGTTTGGCCTGCGCTTTTTTCATGTTTTCCTGCATTTGCTGGGCCTGCTTCATCAGCCCGCCCAATCCGGCTTTTCCGAACATTGATTGCTCCTGTTGTGATATAGGGTTAACTTTCAGACGGCCTTTAACTTTAAAGGCCGCATTATTCTTGGTCTTCAACCAATTCCAAGGTATCGGGCAGCCATTGCGCCCCGAAAATCTGCAAAATCTGCTGGGCTGCCGGATCGGCTTCCAGCAAAGTTTGCGCATGTTGGCGGCCTTCCAATTGGATGCGCTTGCGGCGCATGGCCGGAGTTTCCCAACCGGCATCGTCGCGCCACGGCTCGGTTTGCAGCTTGAGGTTCAAAGCGTATGTCTGCGCCAATGTATCCTGGATTTTATCCAGCCGCTCTTTATTGGTGGTGGCGCGTGCTTCGGCAGTGAAGGAAAACACCACCAAACCGCCCGCTTCATCATAACGCGTCCACGCCGCATGTTGTGCAATCATTTGTGCTGCGCCGAGCTTGGGCGCCAAACGCTTGACTATTGCCGCCCAGTTTTCAGGCGCAAATTCGGGCAGCGGCACAAATTCAGGCTCGGCCTCTTCCGCACTCGCTTCTTCAGGCTTGCCGTCTTCTGCCACCAACTCGGCAACCGCTGCCGATAACGGCACATCGCCGCTGGGCATCGGTTCAGCATCGTCTTCATCCCCGTCCGGCGGCGGGTAATCCTCTGCTTCAGGATACACGGGCGGCTCGTCGGCGCCGTATTCGGCAAATGCTTCTTCCGCAATCGGCGACACCACTTGCGGCCACTCGGTTTCTATGGCTGCTTCATGCGTATGCTCGATAACATCCTGCACATCTGCAGCCGCATCAACAGCCTGCTCTTCCCACGGCGGCGTTTCTTCCTCAACCGGGGCAGCGGCATCAACAGGCGGAGAGACCGCTTCGGCGGCAGGCTCAACACGCGTTTCGTCTGCCTGCGCTGCGGGTGCAGGCTCAGGCAGATGCAGCGGCTTTTTTGCGCTGTGTTCCGTTTGCGAGGGGTGCAGCTGCGTGCCCTCAATCACGCTGTCGGTATCGTAAGGCTTGGCCGCCAGCGGGGTAAACGCCAGCATCCGCAGCAGTGTCATCACAAAGCCTGCGTATTCATCGGGCGCGAGGCTCAAATCCTGTTTGCCGTGGATAGCGCATTGGTAATAAAGCTGGATTTGCTCGTCGCTCAGGTATTGCGCCAATCGCAGCAGCGTTTCGTGTTCGGGGTCGTCTGCGCCAATCGCAGTCGGCACGGTTTTCAGCAGCGCCAAGCGTTGCAGCAGCATCGCCAATTCGCTCAGGGCGCTGTCGAAACCGATGGCGCGGGCGGCCATTTCCTGCGCTTTCTGCAGCAGCGATTCGCCGTCTTGGTTGACGATGTATTGCAGCAATTCGTGCAGATAGCGCTTGTCCACCGCACCAATCATCTGGCGCACATCTTGCTCGGTAACGCTGCCCGAACCCATCGCAATCGCTTGGTCGAGCAGGCTCAAAGCATCACGCATCGAACCCATCGCGGCGCGGCCGAGCAGTTGCAAGGCGGCCGGTTCGAAGGCGATTTGTTCTTCGGTGAGCACATGTGCCAAATGGTCGGCCACCTGCTGGCCGGTCATGTTGCGCAACACAAACTGCAAACAGCGGCTGAGCACGGTAATCGGCACTTTGTGCGGATCGGTGGTAGCCAGAATGAATTTCACATGCTCGGGCGGCTCTTCCAGCGTTTTGAGCATGGCGTTGAAGGCACTTTTCGACAGCATGTGCACTTCGTCGATGATATAGACTTTGTATTTGCCGACCGTGGGCGCGTATTGGGCGTTTTCCAACACCTCGCGGATGTTATCGATGCCGGTATTGGAAGCGGCGTCGATTTCCAGCAAATCGACATAACGGCCGGCGTCGATTTGAGTGCAGCTTTCGCACACGCCGCACGGCTCGCCATGCTCGGCCTGCTCGCAGTTGAGGCTTTTGGCGAGAATACGCGCGATGGTGGTTTTGCCGACGCCGCGGGTGCCGGTGAGCAGGTAGGCGTGGTGCAGACGGCCTTTATCGAGCGCGTTTTTCAGCGCTTTGACCACATGCTCCTGCCCCACCAAATCGGCGAAGGTTTTCGGCCGCCACTTACGGGCAAGCACTTGATAAGCCATAATTTGCTCGCTTTACAGGCGGTAGTTGCCGCTGACGCCGTTGGCAATGTCGCGCACGGCGGTCACATACATGCGGCTGTGGTTGTATTGCCAAACGGCATAGAAATTGTTCAGGCCGAGATAATATTCATATACGCCCGGACTGGTTTCGAGGCGGTAGAGGATGGCTTTTTCATCATCGCCCACCACTTCCTGCGGCTGCACACCCAAGCGTTTGAAATCGGCCACGGTGCGGGTGAGTGCGGTTTTCTCATCGATAATGCCTTGCAGCTCTTGATTGATGGTGAGCGTAACCGGCACCACCATTTTGCCGTTGGTTTGCCAGCCGTGCGCTTTCATATAATTGGCCACTGATGCGGCCACATCGCCTACATTATTCCAAATATCGTGAAAGCCGTCGCCATCGTAATCCACTGCATATTTGCGAAAGCTCGAGGGCATAAACTGCGGCATGCCCATGGCACCGGCATAGCTGCCTTTAAAGCTGTAGACATCACGCTTTTCCGCTTTGGTCATCAGCAGAAATTCGTTTAATTCTTTTTGGAAAAATTCGGCGCGGCGCGGATAATCAAATGCCAACGTGCTCAAAGAATCGGCCACGCGGAAGCTGCCCATATTGGTGCCGTAGTTGGTTTCGATGCCCACAATCGCCACGATGATTTCGGCGGGCACACCGTAGCTTTTCGCCACCGCGTCGATCACGCCTTTATTCTGGGCATAAAAACGCCGGCCTGCGCTCACGCGGGTGCCGCCGGCATTGGCTTGGCGGAATTCATACCACGGGCGCGAGGTGCCGGGGCGGTTCATAATGTTGATGATATTGCCTTTGTATTCCACGCCGCCGAAAAAGTTTTCCAGCTCGTTGCGTGTGAATTGGCCGCTTTGCACTTCATAATCAATAAAGCGCTGCACATTGGCATTGCCGTTGAAGCCGCTGATGGCCACCGATTCGGCGTTACTGTCAAACACCGGACGTTTGGCCACAGGCGCAACCACGGTTTCGGCAGCGGTGTCTGTTTCCGGCTGCTGCGGTGCGCTACAGGCAGCCAAAATCAGGGCGGCGGCGAGCGGAACGGCAAATTTTTTCATAGCGTGCAATCCAATATTTTTGGGAAAAAGAAACAGAGCGCAGTTTATCAAATTTAGAGGCCGTCTGAAAGCATTGTTGTTTCAGACGGCCTTGAAAATCGAATTGGATGAAAGCGCTTTTTTCTGCCTACCGAACGGCCTCGACAGGCTCTGCCATCTGTTTGAATGGTAAATTGCCGGATCATGCTAAACGGTTTGGCATCATGCCGATGCCAACAAACATCAAACCGCTATACAAACAAAAAAGCCGTCTGAAATCTTTCAGACGGCCTTCTTTACAGCTTGCGAATTACTCGGCAGACGGCACAACCGCTACGGTAATTTTGGCAACGGCGTCGGTGTGCAGCGCCACTTCCACTTCGTACTCGCCCACGGCTTTGAACGGGCCTTCCGGCAGACGTACGTTGGATTTGGCAGCTTCGATACCGGTAGCACGAATCGCTTCGGCGATGTCGGCATTGGTTACTGAGCCGAACAGACGACCGTCAACACCGGCTTTTTGAGCCACGGTGATGGTTTGGCCTTCCAGTTTTTCTTGGCGCGCTTGGGCGTCGGCGAGGATTTCAGCCTGTTTGGCTTCCAGCTCGGCGCGGCGGGCTTCGAATTCTTTCATGTTGGCATCAGTGGCGCGCTTGGCTTTGCCGCTGGGGATCAGGAAGTTGCGGGCATAGCCGTTTTTCACGGTTACCACGTCACCCAGATTGCCCAGGCCGCCGATTTTTTCTAACAGAATGATTTGCATGTTACTTTCTCCGTCAATTATTTGTGTTGGTCGGTGTAGGGCAACAGCGCCAGGAAACGGGCGCGTTTAACCGCAACAGACAGTTGACGTTGGTAGCCTGCTTTGGTGCCGGTGATGCGGGCGGGAATGATTTTGCCGTTTTCAGCGATAAAATCTTTCAACAGGTCTACTTGTTTGTAATCCACTTCTTGGATTTTTTCAGCCGTAAAACGGCAGAATTTTCTACGTTTGAATGATTGACGAGCCATTGTCGTTTAACCTTTATATTCTTGAATGTTCTGTATCCGCAGCACGGGCCGGGTGTAGCGCTGGCTTCTCTGTGCGAGAAAGCCGGTGATTTCCACCATCATGTTTTGCCCATGCTGCCACTGCAAAGCTTCCTTACCGATGATTTTGGCCGGCATTTCAAACTTCACCAGGCATTGCTGGCCGTTTTCCTGCTGCCAAGATTCATGTTTGAGCACCATATCCAGCACAGGAATGCCGGCGGGTGTGTAGCGCACTTCGCCGGTTTGGGCGATTTGTGCGGTAAGGGTGAAAAGATTGTTCAATCTTATGCTTCGGCAGTTTCTTCTTTAGCTTCTTCAGCCGCGCCGCTGTTGCTCAGCAGGCTTTTAGACTTCTCGTCTTTCATCATCGGAGAAGCTTCGGTAACGGCATGTTTGGTTTTGATGGTCAGATGACGCAGCACCGCATCGTTGAAGCGGAAAGCGGTTTCAATCTCTTCCACCACTTCAGGCGTGGCTTCGATGTTCATCAAAACATAGTGTGCTTTGTGGATTTTGTTGATCGGGTAAGCCAGTTGGCGGCGGCCCCAATCTTCCAGGCGGTGGATGGTGCCGCCGGCTTCGGTAATCATGGTTTTGTAGCGTTCAACCATAGCGGGCACTTGCTCGCTTTGATCCGGGTGAACGATAAACACGATCTCATAATGACGCATGTTATCTCCTTACGGTTTAAAAACAGCCTTTACCATGCGAGAAGTAAAGGCAAGGTTGCAAAACGGAGCATTATAAACGCTTTCTATTTGATGCGCAAGCATCATCCTGCTTTGATTCAAACTGCCGCAAGCACGGCGTGCGCGTTATAATGGCCGTCTGAAACGATAATAATAGAAAGCCCACATGTTGCACACTTTGAGCAAGCTCTCACTGCAAAGCCCGGCGCTGCTGGAGAATACCGGCAACAGCCTGAAAGAATTTTTCCTAAACCTGTTTGCGCGCGAGCAATTTACTTCGCATCTACTGGAACGCAGCTTCAACCAACCCGTCGGCTGGCTGGAGTTGGCCATTGTCATCGGCCTGATGGCCGGTACGTTTTGGCTGTCCAAACTGATTATCGACAGCCGCCCTGCCCCCGTCGGCAACACCGGTGCGTTTTTCTTCCATATCGGCCGCCGCGTCTTGTGGCCGCTGCTGTTGCTGCTCGGCTCGGTGCTGGCGCTTTATCTGTGGAACAGCCTCGAACAACGCGGCGTGTGGCTGCGTCTGCTGGTGATGACTGCACGCTGGATGATTTTAATCCGTTTTGCTTTGGCTGTGGTCAATGCCGCCCTGCCCGACAATAAAATTGCCGACTGGCTGGAGCGCTTTGTATCCGGCGGCTTGTGGGTGGCATTTTTACTGTGGATTTCCGGCATCGACGACCTCATCATCAAAACCCTCAAATCCGTACAGCTTGCCGTCGGCTCGGTCAACCTCAACCTCTACACCATCCTCACCGGCCTGATTTGGGTCGGCATTGTGATGATTTTCGCCATGTGGCTGGCGCGCTTTATCGAAGGCCGTCTGATGAACAGCACCCGCCTCGACATCAACCTGCGCATCGTGCTCTCGAAAGTGGTGAAAAGCGTGTTGATGGTATTGGCGGTATTGATTGCGCTGCCCTTGGTCGGCATTGATTTGACCGTGTTGTCGGTATTTGGCGGTGCGCTCGGCGTCGGCATCGGTTTCGGCCTGCAAAAAGTGGCCAGCAACTACATCTCCGGCTTCATCATCTTGGGTGACCGCTCTATCCGCCCGGGCGACCGCCTCACCGTAGACAATTTCACCGGCTATGTCACCCAAATCACCTCGCGCTTCGTCGTCTTGCGCAGCAATGCAGGCGCGGAAGCACTGATTCCGAACGAAACCTTTGTCACCTCCACCGTGATTAACGAATCGTTTACCGGAAAATCGCTGTGGCAGAGTCTCGACATCCAAGTGGCCTACCACACCGATCTGACGCTGGCGATGAGCATTATCGAAGAAGCCGCCGCCGCACAAGAGCGCGTTGAAACCGACCCTGCGCCGAAAGCGTTTTTGGTCAACTTCGGCGACAACGGCGTCGACTTGCGCGTCGGTTTTTGGGTGCGCGACCCTGAAAACGGTTTTTTGGGGCTGTTTTCCGCCATTTTGCTCGACATTTGGAAACAGTTTAACGAAAACGACATCGAATTCCCGTTCCCGCAGCGCGAAGTGCGCATCCTCAACGAAGCCCCCGAACCGGATGAAGCGGCCATGCTGCGTGCCGGTTTGAAAGCCCGTGCCGACACTGCTTCCGGCGAGCCGACCGACGGTGAGGAAGATTAATGACGCCGAGCAACAAACCCTTGAAACAGCCGATTTCCGTATTGGTGGTGCTGCACGACGGCGGCGGCAACGTTTTATTGATTGAACGCGCCGACCGTGCCGGTTTCTGGCAATCCGTTACCGGCAGCATCGAAAACGGCGAAACGCTGGCCGCCACCGCCCGCCGCGAAGTGGCCGAAGAAACCGGCATTCTTCTTTCAGACGGCCAATTGCACGACTGGCAGCAAAGCAACCGCTACGAAATCTATCTGCACTGGCGCCACCGCTATCCGAGCGGCATCACCCACAATACCGAACACGTTTTCTCCGCCCGCATTCCCCGTGACACGCCCGTGCAATTGAGCGCGGAACACACCCGCCACCGCTGGCTGTCCGTGGCCGAAGCCGCCGAAGCGGTGTTTTCGCCGTCCAACAAGCAGGCGATTTTGGATTTGGCGCAGCATCTTGACTAAAAACATTGAGGCCGTCTGAAAGCGTATTGGGCTTTCAGACGGCCTCTAATGATTTATTATCACCCTTAAAAGCGATAACTGATCGACGTCATCACTTTCGAGCTTAATTTCATCAATTCCTTCACCGGCAACGGCAGCGGCGTCGCGCCGAAATCGTGCGCCATTTCCGCATGCTGCATTTCGTCCAAACGCATCTGCGCCACGATGGCACGGCTTTTGGCGTCTTGCTCGGGCAGGCCTTGCAGATGCTCTTCCAAATGCGCGGTCACCTGTTTTTCGGTTTCCTCCAAAAAGCCCAGATTCCACTTATCGCCGAGCAGCCCTGCGCCGATGCCGATGGCGAGCGAGCCGGCATACCACACCGGATTAAGCAGGCTGGTGCGGCCGCCCAATTCTTTCACACGTTTTTCCGTCCAGGCCAGATGCTCCACTTCCTCATAAGCCGCGTGTTGCAGCGCCTCGCGGTTGCTTTGGTCGCGCGCGGTCAGCGCCTGCCCCTGATACAGCGCCTGCGCGCACACTTCGCCGACATGGTTCACCCGCATCAGCCCGAGCGCGTGTTGCTTTTCCGCCGCGCTCATTTCGCCCTCTTCCAGCCCCGCATCGGGATACGGGCGCGAAGAAACGGCAGGCGCAAACAGGGTGCGCAACACGGTATCGAAATGGGGAATCAGCTTGTCGGCCAGCATATCGGCTCCTTAAAATTCAGAATCAGCTTCACATTATAACCGCGTGTCAGGCCGTCTGAAAACCTGCTATACTCTCGCCCGTCCAACCCCTATTTCAAAGGAATCATCATGGCTGATTTTAACCAAATCCTCACCCCCGGCGACGTGGACGGCGGCATCATCAATGTGGTCAACGAAATCCCCGCCGGCAGCAACCACAAAATCGAATGGAACCGCAAACTGGCCGCGTTCCAACTCGACCGCGTCGAGCCTGCGATTTTCGCCAAACCGACCAACTACGGCTTTATCCCGCAAACGCTGGACGAAGACGGCGACGAGCTGGATGTGTTGCTGGTCACCGAACAGCCTCTGGCCACCGGCGTTTTCCTCGAAGCCAAAGTAATCGGCGTGATGAAATTCGTTGACGACGGCGAAGTGGACGACAAAATCGTTTGCGTGCCTGCCGACGACCGCAACAACGGCAACGCCTACAACAGCCTCGCCGATCTGCCGCAGCAATTGATCAAACAGCTCGAATTCCACTTCAACCACTACAAAGACCTGAAAAAAGCAGGCACCACCAAAGTGGAAAGCTGGGGCGATGTGGAAGAAGCTAAAGCCGTGATTAAAGAATCGATTGAACGCTGGAACCAGCAATAAGCAGTTGATTGATAAAAGGCCGTCTGAATGGTTTAGCATTCAGACGGCCTTATTGATAAATAAAGCAATCACGTAAACAGGCCGTCTGAAATGCTATAATCGCCATTCTTTCAGACGGCCTCACCTATTCCCCGCGCACTCATGAAACTCAACCCCCAACAACAACAAGCCATTCATTATCTCGGCGGCCCCTTATTCGTGTTGGCCGGTGCCGGCAGCGGCAAAACCCGCGTCATCACCGAAAAAATCGCCTACATGATTACCCAAGCCGGCTACGCGCCGCACAGCATCGCCGCCATCACCTTCACCAACAAAGCCGCCAAAGAAATGCAGGAGCGCATCGGCCACATGCTCAGCAAAAAGCAAACGCGCGGCCTCACCGTGTGCACTTTCCACTCGCTCGGCATGAAAATGCTGCGCGAAGAAGCGCCGAATATCGGCTACAAGAAAAATTTTTCCATCCTCGACGCCACCGACAGTAGCAAAATCATCAACGAATTATTGGGCAGCAGCGGCCGCGAAGCCGTGTTTAAAGCCCAAAGCCGTATTTCGCTGTGGAAAAACGACCTGCAAACGCCCGAGCAGGCGCTTCAGACGGCCTCAAACGAATGGGAACGGCAAATGGCGGTGATTTATGCCAGCTACCAAGCCACGCTGGAAAGCTATCAGGCCGTCGATTTCGACGACCTCATCCGCCTACCCGCCGTGTTGCTGCAACAAAACAGCGACGTGCGCCTGAAATGGCAGCGCCGCCTGCGCTACCTGCTGGTGGACGAATGCCAAGACACCAACACCTGCCAATACACCTTGATGAAACTGCTCACCGGCGCCGAAGGCCTGTTTACCGTGGTCGGCGATGACGACCAATCCATCTATGCTTGGCGCGGCGCCAACATGGAAAACCTGCGCAGCCTGCAAACCGATTTCCCGCAGCTCAAAATCATCAAGCTCGAGCAAAACTACCGCTCCACCGCACGCATTCTGAAAGTGGCCAACAAAGTTATCGAAAACAACCCCAAGCTGTTCCCCAAAACGCTGTGGTCGCAATTCGGCATGGGCGAAGCGGTGAAAGTGGTGGCCTGCCAACACGAGCAGCACGAAGCCGAATGGGTGGTGGCTCAGATTGCCAAGCAAAAAGTGGTGGGCGAAGGCAAAATCAACTACGCCGATTTCGCCATCCTCTATCGCGGCAACCATCAATCGCGCGTCTTTGAAGAAGCCTTGCGCGCCGCCCGCATTCCCTATCAGCTTTCAGGCGGCCAAAGCTTTTTCGACAAAGCCGAGATTAAAGACGTATTGTCTTACATCCGCCTGATTGCCAATCCCGACGACGACCCCGCCTTTTTGCGCGCCGCCACCACGCCCAAACGCGGCATCGGCGACACCACCTTAGGCCGTCTGAACGCCTATGCCCACAACCACGGCGGCAGCCTCTACCAAGCCGCCTTGAGCATGGACGCGCTGGCCGAACTCAACAGCAAAAACCGCGAAGCCGTGCAGCAGTTTATGTATCTGATGGAAGAAAACCGCCGCCGCGCCGAAGCGGCTGATGCAGGCGAACTCATCCAAACCCTGCTCGCCGACATCGGCTACGAAGCCCACCTGCTCAACAACGAAGAAGGCAAAGCCGGCGAAATCAAATGGCGCAACGTGCAGGATTTGGTCGGCTGGCTGGCGAAAAAAGGCGAAGAAGACGGCAAAAACATCCTCGAAATCGCCCAAACCATCGCCCTGATGACCCTGCTCGAAGGGCGCGACGGCGAAGAAGTGGATGCCGTGAAAATGTCTACCCTGCATGCTTCCAAAGGCTTGGAATACCCGTTTGTATTTCTGGTCGGCTGCGAAGAAGGCCTGTTTCCGCACGGCGACAGCGTCGAAGAAGGCAACCTCGAAGAAGAACGCCGCCTGATGTATGTCGGCATCACCCGCGCCAAACGCCAGCTCACCCTCACCCACTGCATCAAACGCAAAAAGCAAGGCCAATGGCAGTTTCCCGAACCCAGCCGCTTTATCGACGAAATGCCGCAGGAAGATTTGAAAATATTGGGGCGCAAAGGCGGCGAACCGATTGTCAGCAAGGCCGAGGGCAAAAGCCACCTCGCCGGACTCAGCGCCATGCTGGCGGGGAAAAGCAAAAGCGGTTCGTAAACAAAGGCCGTCTGAAAGCATATATAGTAGATTAGAATTAAATCAGGACACAATTAAACCTGTTTGATGAAGATAAATCCCGTCGCTCCTGCGTAGGCAGGAGCCCAGTTTGAAGCGCAGCTTCAGTTTATTCGCTATCACAAGCAATCTGCTGCAATACAGTAATCTTGAAAATGTATTGATGTACTATTTTAATTCTAATTAACTATACCATCCGCTCCGCACATCACACCGGCTAACCAACCCATTCAGACGGCTGAGCCTATTAAAGCCATTTGCCCATCCATACCGAAAATGCGTTCATCGTTGCAACACAGCAAAATGCATTGTCCCCTTTCTCCAACACTTGCCTCAAGACCAATACCTGATTCAAAAAGCAGCGCCCGCCGTTCTTGTGTGCTGATTCAGGCCGTCTGAATATCACTTTCAGACGGCCTAAACCCATGCAGGCATCCCAACAAAACACCCACAAAATAATAACAAAACTTAATAAAGTTAAAATAAAATTGATTCTTATTGACGCAAACCCCGTCTTACATTACCATTTATCCCATATTAATAGTAATAGTTATTAATACTTTTTATTTTATTTGTATTGATATTGATAGGGAGTAGAAATGAAAAAGACCGTACTCGCTGTTTTAATCAGCAACGCCTTTGCCGTATCAGCATGGGCAAACACCGAGGCACAGACTGCAGATTTGGATGAAATCACCGTAGTCGGCGACCGCCAAGGCACCAAAATTCAAACCAATGTCGTTACCCTGCAGGCAAAAGACGAAAGCACCGCCACCGATTTGCGCGGGCTTCTGGAAGAAGAGCCTGCCATCGACTTTGGCGGCGGCAACGGCACTTCGCAATTTCTGACCATCCGCGGTATGGGGCAAAACTCAGTCGACATCAAAGTCGACAATGCCTATTCCGACAGCCAATTTCTCTACCATCAAGGCCGCTTTATCATTGATCCGGCGTTGGTGAAAATCGTATCGGTACAAAAAGGCGCAGGCTCGGCCAGCGCGGGCATCGGCGCGACCAACGGTGCGATTATTACCAAAACCGTCGATGCTTTGGATTTGCTCAGCGGCATGAATAAAGACTGGGGCGTACGCCTGAATGGCGGCTATTCCAGCAACGACGGCCGCATCTACGGCGCCAGCGTATTCGGCCGCGCCGGCAATTTCGACGGTTTGCTGTCTTACAGCCGCAACGATGAAGACGATTTCAAAGCAGGCAAAGGCTACACCAACCTCAACGGCGAAAAAACCGTGCCCTACAGCGCCTTGGACAAACGCAGCTATTTGGCCAAACTGGGCGCCACCTTCGGCGACCACCGCCTCGTATTGAGCCGCATGCAGGACCAACACCGCGGTGTGCGCTTGGTGCGCGAAGAATTTGCCGCCTTTGGTGCCGACAACCCGCGCCTGACCGTGGCGCGCCAAGCCCCCGCTTATCGTGAAACCACCTTGGAAAACAACAATCTGGAATGGACGGCCAGCAATTTGGGCTTTATCGACAAATTGACCGCCAACGCCTATTTGATGAAAAACAAGCGTTATTCCGCCGATGACAGCGGCAACGGTTACGCAGGCAGCGTCCCCGGCCCGACCGAAACCACCATCACCACCAAAGGCGCCAATGTCGGCCTCGACAGCCGCCTCGGCGAACACACGCTGCTGAAATACGGCATCAACTACCGCCATCAGGAAATCCAGCCGCATGCCTTTCTCAGCACTGCCTATACGCTGACCAACCCGAAGAAAATCGACTCCGGCGTGTATGTTGAAGCGATTAACGACATCGGCGACTTCACCCTCACCACCGGCTTGCGCTATGACCACTTCAACATCAAAACCCACGATGGCAAATCGGTTTCAGACGGCGCAGTCAACCCCAGCGTCGGCCTGATTTGGCAGCCGCTCGACACCCTCAGCTTCAGCGCCAGCCACAACTACGCTACCCGCAGCCCGCGCCTGTATGATGCACTGCGGACGCACGGCAACAGAGATTCGATTACCTCGATTGCCGATGGCACCAAAGCCGAACGTGCACGCAACACCGAAATCGGTTTCAACTACAACAACGGCACTTTTGCCGCCAACGGCAGCTACTTCTGGCAGACCATCAAAGATGCCGTAGCCGGACCGCAACAGCGTCATGATGCCAACGGCAACATTATTTCAGGTGTCCGTGAAATCACCAATGCCGGTTACATCAAAAACCGTGGCTACGAATTGGGCGCATCCTACCGCAACGGCGGCCTGATCACCAAAATCGGCGTCGCGCACAGCAAACCGCGTATCTACGATACCCATCCGGAAAACCTGTTGAGCAGCAACCCCGAGTTTGCCGTACAGGTCGGCCGCACCTGGACCGCCTCCGTCGCCTATCGCTTTGACCGACCCAATCTGGAAATCGGCTGGCAAAACCGCACCGTACAAAAAATCAGCGGCTCGGTATTGGTACGCGAACGCAACGACGACGGACAGGTTGAGCGTAAGAGCTACAACGTCAACGATATTTTTGCCAACTGGAAACCGCTGGGCAAAGATACTTTGAACGTCAACTTCTCAGTCAACAACGTGTTCAACAAGTTCTACTACCCGCACAGCCAACGCGGCTCTACCCTGCCCGGCATCGGCCGCGATGTACGCTTGGCGGTGAATTACAAGTTCTGATTGGTTTAAACCAGTGCCTTTCAGACGGCCTTGAAGTAATGATTCAGGCCGTCTGAAAGGTTTTTTATGTTTTATAGTGGATTAGATTTGAACCAGTACAGCGTTGGCTCGCCTTGCCGTACTAGGTGTACTGTCTGCGGCTCCCCGCCTTGTCCTGATTCAAATCTAATCCACTATAGTATCAATAAAATGGAGGTTCTTCGATATTCGTCGCTCCTGCGCAGGCAGGAGCCCAAGCTGAAGCGTAGCTTCAGTTGTCAGTCAAGTAGCAGCACCAAATGGAAATCTGTCATTACTTGATTTTATGTAAATGATTGTTTGCAGCAATGTGGTGGACAAGCAAACGTTGCTTTGCGCTAGGTTTCTGCCTGCGTAGGAGCAGCGGGTATCTTTTTTGCAAAAGTCACAAATCGAGACCTTAACAAAATTATTCTTGAATCATTAAAAAGCCATTCCACTCCGTCATTCCGGCGCAGGCCGGAATCCATTTTCCGCTTGAGGCTGCTTTAAAATCAAAAAAGCTGAATTTCGGCAGCTGGATTCCGGCCTGCGCCGGAATGACGGGTTTATTGG
>CAYVIS010000025.1:0-15513 GCA_964451565.1 uncultured Neisseria sp. | reverse complement strand
GCACCCAACGCCGCATTTTCAGTATGCAGCGGCAGATACACCACGTTTTCAGGCAGATGCTCGTCAGCCACAACGGTCACACCAACTGCCGCGCCGCCTTGTTTGGCTTGCGCTTGGTCGCCATCGACCAAACCCAAAGCAGCCAAGGTGGTCGGGTGAACGCGTGCAGCCGGAACCGCCGCATGGCCGGTTGCTTGCAGAGGCGCAGAACGACGGGCAATGGCATCGCTGTGGTAAATACCGACACCGCCAACACGCACCAGCGCAGAGGCCGTCTGAACGCTTGCGCCCTGCCAAGCAGCCGCATTATTCAGCTTCTCGGCCAGCGTTTCCTTGTTGACCGCATCTTTCAGCACTTGCTCGCTGCTGTCGTATTCAAAACCTTGCAGGCCGAATACATTGCCCAACACGCGCAACACTTTCCACAGCGGACGCGAATCGCCCAAGCCTTTTACCACACCATGGAACGATTGCAGACGGCCTTCCATGCTGATCAGGCTGCCCGAAGTTTCGGTAAACGGCGCAATCGGCAGCAACACGTCGCATACATCCAGCAGCGTATCGCTCACAAACGGGGTAAACGCCATCACGCTTTGCGCCTGTTTCAAGGCTGCCACGGCTTGACCGCCGTTGGCCACGTCGATTTCCGGCTCCACGTTCAGCAGCAACACCGCTTTTTTCGGCGCGGCCAGCATTTCCTGCATGCTGCTGCCGCTGTTCACGGCCAACACATCCGTGCCCACGCTGTTGGCGGCTTGCGGCAGAATGCCCAGCACCGCGCCGGTGGCGCTTGCCAATGCTTGCGCGGCGGCATAAATGGCGGCGTATTCGGGATGATTTTGTGCTTCCGCGCCCAACACGATGCTGGCTTTGTCGGCTTCTTTCAGACCGGCGGCCACAGCGGCTTGTGTGTCTTGCGCCAGATTGTTCAAGAATGCCACCCAATCGTTGGGGTGCAACACTTCTTGAGCAAACAATGGCATATGCAGGGTTTCTTTGCTGCTGGCGATGATGCTCACCGCCGCACCCGCTTTGGCTGCGCCGCGCAGACGGGCAGTCAGCAGCGGCTGTTCTTTACGCAAATTGGCACCAATCACCAACACTGCATCGCTGTTGCCGAAGGCTTCAATGCTCTGACCCAGCCATTGCGCGCCTTTGAGGCCGTCTGAAAGACGGTTGTCTTGCTGTTGCAGGCGGGTGGCGAAATGTTGGATGCCCAAGCCGCTGGCCAGTTTTTTGGCCAGATACAGCTCTTCGACGGTGTTCATCGGATTCGCCCACACGCCGATTTGGTCTTTGCCGTCTTCTTTGCCGATGCATTCCAGCGTATGACGTACATACTCCAGCGCGGTTTGCCAATCCACTTCTTTCCATTCACCACCATGTTTGATTTTCGGGGCTTTCAGACGGCTTTCGTGATACAGGCCTTCATAGGCAAAACGGTCGCGGTCGCTAATCCAGCATTCGTTGATGCTTTCGTTTTCCAGCGGCAACACGCGGCGAACGGTGTGGTCTTTGGTTTGCACAATCAGGTTGCTGCCCAAAGCATCATGCGCCGAAATGGTTTTACGGCGACTCAATTCCCACGAACGCGCATCGTAGCGGAACGGTTTGCTGGTGAGCGCGCCCACCGGACACAAATCAATCACATTGCCCGATAACTCGGTTTCCACCGCTTTGCCGATAAACGGCATGATTTCGGAAAACTCGCCGCGATTGGCCATGGCGATTTCCTGCATACCGGCGATTTCTTCGGTGAAACGCACGCAGCGGGTACAGTGGATACAGCGGCTCATTTCCGCAGCCGACACCAACGGCCCCATGTCTTTGCCGACAACCGAACGTTTTTCTTCCTGATAGCGGCTGGCTGATTTGCCGTAGCCTACGGCCAAATCCTGCAACTGGCATTCGCCGCCTTGGTCGCAAATCGGGCAATCCAACGGGTGGTTGATGAGCAGAAACTCCATCACGCCTTCTTGTGCCTGTTTGGCTTTGGGCGAATGGGTGTGCACCACCATGCCGTCGGTCACCGGCGTGGCACAGGCAGGCAGCGGTTTAGGAGCTTTTTCCACTTCCACCAAGCACATACGGCAGTTGGCGGCGATGGACAGCTTTTTGTGGTAGCAGAAATGCGGGATGTAGGTGCCGACTTGATGCGCCGCCTCCATCACCGTTGCGCCCTGCTCCACGGACAACTGTTTACCGTCAATTTCAATTTGTAACATGGTTCGTTCCTACGTTACGGGGTATATAAAGTGTTTAATTTGAAAGGCTTTCAGACGGCCTTTCGGGTGTTTGACTTTCAGACAGGCTTATCGTAGGCCGTCTGAAAGGTTTAACACCATTTATGCGCTTTGGCCGGTTTGCCGTGTTCGATGTAATGCTCGAACTCGTGGCGGAAATGCTTGGTGAAACTTCGCACAGGGAACACGGCGGCATCGGCCAGCGCGCAGATGGTGCGGCCGGCCATGTTGTTGCCGACCGAGTCGAGCAAATCCAAATCTTCGGCGCGGCCTTTGCCTTCGGCGATGCGGTGCACCACGCGGTAGAGCCAGCCGGTGCCTTCGCGGCAAGGCGTGCATTGGCCGCAGGATTCTTCAAAATAGAAGTAGCTCAAGCGTTCCAGCGCTTTCACCATGCACACGTCTTCGTCCATCACGATAATCGCGCCCGAGCCGAGCATAGAGCCTGCTTTGGCGATGGAATCGTAATCCATGTTCAGCGACATCATGATGTCGGCGGGCAACACGGGGGCAGACGAGCCGCCCGGAATCACCGCTTTGAGCTTTTTGCCGTCTTTCATGCCGCCGGCCATTTCCAGCAGCTTGGCAAACGGTGTGCCCAGCGGCACTTCGTAGTTGCCCGGGCGCTCGACGTGGCCGGAGATGGAAAACAGCTTGGTGCCGCCGGCGTTTTCAATGCCTTGGTCGGCAAAGGTTTTGCCGCCGTCGCGGATGATGAACGGCACCGAAGCGAAGGTTTCGGTGTTGTTGATGGTGGTCGGTTTGCCGTAGAGGCCGTATGAAGCGGGGAACGGCGGTTTGAAACGCGGCTGGCCTTTTTTGCCTTCCAGCGATTCCAACAGCGCGGTTTCTTCGCCGCAGATGTAGGCGCCGTAGCCGTGGGCGGCAAACAGTTCAAACGAAAAATCGCTGCCCATGATGTTTTTGCCGAGGAAACCGGCGGCGCGCGCTTCGGCCAAAGCGGCTTCGAAGCGCTCGTAGCCTTCGAAAATCTCGCCGTGGATGTAGTTGTAACCCGCTTCTGCGCCCATCGCGTAACCGGCGATAATCATGCCTTCAATCAGCGCGTGCGGATTGAAGTCGATGATGTCGCGGTCTTTGAATGTGCCCGGTTCGCCTTCGTCGGTGTTGCACACCACATATTTCGCACCAGGGAACGAGCGCGGCATAAAGCTCCATTTAAGGCCGGTGGGAAAGCCCGCACCGCCGCGGCCGCGCAAGCCGGAGGCTTTCACTTCGGCAATCACGTCGTCTTGCGACAGCTTTTCGCTCAAAATCTTGCGCAAAGCCTGATAACCGCCGCGCACCTGATAGGCTTCGAGGTGCCAGCAATCGGGATTGCGTGTATCTACTTGGTCAAAAATGACACCTGATTCATAAATCGCCATCAGTTCAACTCCGCCAATTTCGCTTCAATGGCTTCTTCGGTCATGAAGCTGCACATTTTGTGGTTGTTTACCAGCATCACCGGCGCATCGCCGCAAGCGCCCATGCACTCGCCTTCTACCAAAGTGTAGAGGCCGTCTGAAGTGGTTTCGCCGAAGCCGATGCCGAGCTTCTGCTTCAGGTATTCGGCCGCACTCACGCCGCCGCGCAGGGCGCAGGGCAGATTGGTGCAGACGGTGAGCTTGTATTTGCCGACCGGATGCAGGTCGTACATATTGTAGAACGTAGCCACTTCGTAAGCGGCAGCCGGCGCGATGCCGACATATTCAGCCACATATTCGATGGTTTCCGGTGCCAGCCAGCCTTTTTCCACTTGCGCGATGCGCAGGGCAGCCATGATGGCGGAACGGCGTTGGTCGGCCGGATATTTCGCCAGCTCGACGTCGATTTTTTGTAATGATTGAGCGGATAACATTATCGGTCTACCTCTCCGAATACGATGTCTTGCGTACCGATGATGGCCACCACGTCGGCCAGCATGTGGCCGCGTGCCATTTCGTCCATGCCTTGCAGGTGGGCAAAGCCCGGTGCGCGGATTTTCAGGCGGTAAGGCTTGTTGGCGCCGTCTGAAATCATGTAAATGCCGAATTCGCCTTTGGGGTGTTCGACTGCGGTGTAGGTTTCGCCTTCAGGCACGTGCATGCCTTCGGTAAACAGTTTGAAATGATGGATTAAGTCTTCCATACCCATTTTCATATCAGTGCGCTTGGGCGGTGCGACTTTGTGGTCTTCCACAATCACCGGGCCCGGGTTGGCTTTGAGCCAAGCAGCGCACTGTTTGATGATTTCGGTGGATTGGCGCATCTCGTTCATGCGGCAGAGATAACGGTCGTAGCAGTCGCCGTTCACGCCCACCGGAATATCGAAATCCACTTGGGCATAAGCATCATAAGGTTGGGTTTTACGCATATCCCATGCAATGCCTGAGCCGCGCAACATCACGCCCGTAAAGCCTTTTTGCATGGCGCGTTCAGGCGTGACCACACCGATGCCGACGGTACGCTGTTTCCAGATACGGTTATCGGTCAGCAAGGTTTCCAACTCGTCGATGCGTTTGGGGAAGCGCTCGCAGAAGGCTTCGATGAAATCGAGCATGGTGCCTTCGCGTGCCTCGTTCAGCTGCTTGAGCACTTTGGCATTGCGGAATTTGCTGCTCTCGTATTTGGGCATGAAATCGGGCAAATCGCGATAAACGCCGCCCGGACGGAAATAAGCCGCGTGCATGCGCGCGCCGGATACGGCTTCATATAAATCCATCAGCTCTTCGCGATCGCGGAAAGCATACAGGATGGCGGTCATTGCGCCGATATCGAGGGCATGCGAGCCCACGCTCATCAGATGATTCAAAATGCGCGTTACTTCGGCAAACATCACGCGGATATATTGGGCGCGGATGGGCACTTCGATACCGATGAGCTTCTCTACCGCCAAGCAATAGGCTTGTTCGTTGACCATCATGGAAACATAATCCAAGCGGTCCATATACGGCAGGGCTTGCAGGTAAGTGCGGGTTTCGGCCAGTTTTTCGGTACCGCGGTGCAGCAGGCCGATATGCGGGTCGGCACGCAGGATGGTTTCACCGTCCAGCTCCAATACCATGCGCAATACGCCGTGCGCCGCCGGGTGTTGCGGGCCGAAGTTGATGGTGTAGTTTCTTAATTTAGTGGCCACCGTAGTTCTCCTCGCGGACCACACGCGGGGTAATTTCGCGCGGCTCGATGGTTACAGGTTGATAAATCACGCGGCCTTCGGCTTCGTCGTAACGCATTTCCACATGGCCGGAAATCGGAAAATCCTTGCGGAAAGGATGGCCGATAAAGCCGTAGTCGGTCAAAATGCGGCGCAAATCGGGATGGCCGTTAAACATGATGCCGTAAAGGTCGAATGCTTCGCGCTCATACCAATCGGCGCTGTTGTAGATGGCGGTTACAGAATTCACTACCGGGAAATCATCGTCTTCCGCCCACACGCGCACGCGGATGCGCTGATTGTTTTTCACCGACAGCAATTGGCTTACAGCAGCAAAGCGCTTGCCTTCCCATACTTCATTTTTGTATTCGCTGTAATCGACACCGCACAAATCGGTGAGCAATTCGAAATGCAGCGCTTCATCGTCGCGCAGCGTGGTCATCACTTCCAGATAATCGGCGGGTTTGCATTCAACGGTTACCTCACCCAGCGCCAAAATCACTTTGCTGGCTTTATTGCCCAAAATACGTTGAGCGGCGGCGTGCAAATCTTTTACATGTGCCATGGTACGCTCCTAGTTGCGGGCAATGGTATAAGTGCGTTTGATTTTGCCTTGCAGCTGAATCAAACCGTAAAGCAGGGCTTCGGCTGTAGGCGGGCAGCCGGGCACGTAAACGTCAACCGGCACGATGCGGTCGCAACCGCGCACCACCGAATACGAATAATGGTAGTAGCCGCCGCCATTGGCGCAAGAGCCCATCGACAACACCCAACGCGGCTCGGCCATTTGGTCGTATACGCGACGCAATGCAGGTGCCATTTTGTTGCACAAAGTGCCGGCCACAATCATCAAGTCAGACTGGCGCGGCGAGGGGCGGAAAATAATACCGAAACGGTCAAGGTCGTAACGCGCCATACCGGCGTGCATCATTTCTACCGCACAGCAGGCCAAACCAAACGTAACCGGCCACAACGAGCCGGTACGCACATAGTTCAGAACCGTATCCGCGCTGGCCGTTACAAAGCCTTTATTCAAAACGCCTTCTATTCCCATTCCAAAGCGCCTTTCTTCCATTCATAAATAAAGCCTATCGTCAGCACGACGATAAACACAAACATCGACCAGAAGCCGAACGCGCCCAATTCCTTAAACACAACCGCCCAAGGAAACATAAACGCCACTTCCAGATCAAACAAAATAAACAAAATCGCCACCAAGTAATAGCGCACGTCGAATTTCATGCGCGCGTTTTCGAATGCATCGAAACCACACTCAAACGGTGTATCTTTGGCAGCAGAGTGTCTTTTCGGGCCGAGCACGGTGCCCAGCGCAATAAACGCCACACCGGCAATCAGACCGATGAGGAGAAAGACCAAGACGGGAAAATAATTAGCCAACATGGTTTGTACCTAAAATGTTAACGCAAAAATGCCGGTGAAATGCTTTGTTATTGTAGCTAATTTCAAGGTTGTTTAAAAGTTACATTCTTAAAAAAATGCCCGAAAAGCCCAATAATTTCAATTGTCTTGTGATAACGATTATCATTAATTTGAATTTATTACATGATGTGAACGAGTCAGCATGATTTTTAAATCGCACCGCCATCTTTAATAGCCTTAAATCTAATTAAATATAATTAACTCTTCTTAATATTTTAGGATTAATTGCACCCGAACGCCCATCGGCGCTATTTAATGGCATTGTAGGCCGAAGTAGTCTACAGCAGGCCGCAGCTTATCCATTTGCAAGTGTTACAACGCCATTTCCGGCACTCGCGCAATAAAAGGCCGTCTGAAAGGCTTCAGACGGCCTCTGATGCAAAGTTTATCAACAAACCAAGCTCGTTTTATTCCAACGTGAGAACATCGTTATTCAAAAAGCCGCCGCTCTGATGCGCCCACAGTTTGGCATACAGGCCGCCTTTTTCCAGCAGCTCGGCATGGCTGCCCTGCTCCACAATACGGCCTTTATCGAGCACAATCAGCCTATCCATGGCAGCGATGGTAGAGAGGCGGTGGGCGATGGCAATCACGGTTTTGTTTTCCATCAGCTTGTCGAGGCTTTCTTGAATCGCAGCCTCCACTTCCGAATCCAGCGCACTGGTGGCTTCGTCGAGCAGCAGAATCGGTGCGTCTTTCAGCATCACCCGCGCAATCGCAATCCGTTGGCGCTGACCGCCGGAGAGCTTAACGCCGCGCTCGCCCACATGCGCATCGTAGCCTTGGCGGCCTTTGGCATCACTCAGATTGGGAATAAAATCAGCGGCTTCAGCCAAGGCGGCGGCGCGGTGCATGTCTTCATCGCCGGCATCGGGGCGGCCATACAGGATATTGTCGCGCACGGAGCGGTGCAGCAACGAGGTATCCTGCGTCACCAAGCCGATTTGGCTGCGCAGACTTTCCTGCGTGACTTCGCGCACGTCTTGGCCGTCGATGCGGATGCTGCCGCTGTTGGCTTCGTAAAAACGCAGCAGCAGATTGACGATAGTAGATTTACCCGCACCGGAGCGGCCGATGAGACCGACTTTTTCACCGGGCTTGATGGTGAGGTTGAAGCCGTTGAGCAGCGGCTTTTGCGGCTCATACGAAAAATCAACATGATCGAAACGGATTTCGCCCGCACCCACTTTCAGCGGCAGCGCTTTGGGCATATCGACGATGGTGCGTGGTTTAGACAAGGTGTTCATGCCGTCCTGCACGGTGCCGAGGTTTTCAAACAGGCGCGCCGACTCCCACATAATCCATTGCGACATGCTGTTGAGGCGCAGCGCCATCGCTGTGGCCGTCGCCACCGCGCCGACACCGACCGCGCCCCGCTGCCACAACCACAAACCCAGCGCCGCCGTGCCGACGGTGAGCGCCACGTTTAACACATAGCTGATGGAATCCAGCCCGGTGGCCAAACGCATCTGCGCGTGCACCGTCACCATAAATTCGCGCATCGATGCCTTGGCATATGAAGCCTCGCGCGAGCCGTGCGAAAACAGCTTCACCGTGGTGATATTGGAATAAGCATCGGTGATGCGGCCGGTCATCAGGCTGCGTGCGTCGGCCTGACGTTGGGCGGTTTTGGCCAAGCGCGGAATCATCGCCAACATCATCAGCACAAAAAACACCAGCCACAACACAAACGGCAGCAGCAGCCAGCCGTCGAGCGCCACCAGAATCACGCCCGAGGTGATGAAATACACGCCCACATACACCAGCATATCGGCGCAAGTCATCACTGTATCGCGCACCGCCAAGGCCGTCTGCATCACCTTGGCCGACACGCGTCCGGCGAATTCGTCTTGATAAAACCCGAGGCTTTGGTTGAGCATCAAACGGTGGAAATTCCAGCGCAGGCGCATCGGGAACACGCCTTGCAAGGTTTGCAGGCGCACGTTTGACGCCACAAACGACCATACGATGCTCAGCAGCATCACCACAGCCATCGCCGTCAGCGCCGTGCCTTTTTCCTGCCACAACTGCTCAGGCGTATAGGTGCCGAGCCAATCCACGAGCTTGCCCATATATTGGAACAACACCGCCGAAAGCACGCCCAAGCCGGTGGAAAGAATCATCAACACCAGCAGCCAAGCGCGCAAACCGCCGAGATTGGACCAAATAAACGACACCACGCCTTTATTGGCGGGCGTTTGCGGAATATCGTCGGGATAAGGATCAACGCGCGACTCAAACCAGCCGAAAATCTTGTTAAACATAAATACTTTCGTTTGTGGAAACGCTTACAGCGGCGCCACGATGATTAGGCCGTCTGAAGCATGATTTGAAAATCGGATTTTTTATTTTTATCAATATAGTGGCTTAGATTTGAATCAAGACAAGGCGGGGAGCCGCAGACAGTACACCTAGTACGGCAAGGCGAGCCAACGCTGTATTGATTCAAATCTAATCCACTATAAAACGTGCAAGCTGCTTTCAGACGGCCTTTATATGGCAAAGGCCGTCTGAAACGGCTTATTTCAATAAATTTTTCAACGCCAGCCGCACACCTTCGCCCACATCGGTGCCGGGCGCGATGCCTTTCACCGCCGCGCGCGCCTCGCGCTCGTTGTAGCCCAGAGCCAGCAGCGTGCTGACGATGTCGTCGCTCTCATCTGCCGCTGCAACCGGGGCAAACAAACCGTCGGCCTGCTCGGCCACCAGTTTGCCGCGCAATTCCAACACCATGCGTTCGGCGGTTTTCTTGCCGATGCCGGGCGCAGACGACAAGCGTTTCACATCTTCCTGCGCCACCGCCTGCGCCAATTCTTCCGCATTCATGGCCGACAAAATGCCCAACGCGGTTTTAGCACCGATGCCGCTCACCTTCACCAGCTGGCGGAAAGTCGCCCGCTCGCTTTGGCTGCCGAAGCCGAACAGCAGATGCGCATCTTCGCGCACCACCAACTGCGTGTAGAGCTGCACGGTTTCGTTGAGCGGCGGCAGGCTGTAAAACGTCTGCATCGACACGTCTACTTCATAGCCGACGCCGCCGACATCAATCACGATTTGCGGCGGCTGTTTTTCAACCAGTTTGCCGGTCAGTCTGCTGATCATAACAAATATCCATAAGTTTTCAGACGGCCATTATAGCCCGAACCGCATAGCGCACCAATTGCAAAAATGCACCCGGCAAGGTTTCAACCCCACCCGCCACCAAACGGCCATACACATGCAGACGGCCTGTGCGCATGGCACAGGCCGTCTGAACAACATCGTTTAAATCGCGGTTTGCACTTGGCGTTTCATATTGTCGGCATGCGACTGCTCGGCAAACGAGCCCATACGCACCACATATTCGCCGCCCTGTTTTACCATAATCACTTTCTGGCTGCTGCTGGCGGTTTTCAGATGGCCGCTGGTTTGGCTCAAATAGCTTTTGGCATCGGCTTCTCTGGCGAAGCTTTTCAGATTCACATAAATATTGCGGCTGCTGTCGGCGGCAGAAGCCAGGCTTTCACGCCCGGGCACAATCTGCTCCACGCGCACGGTGGCGGTGCCTTGTTTGATAAAGCCCAGTTTCGATGCGGCGGCTTTCGACAAATCCATCACGCGGCTGCTGTGGAAGGGGCCGCGGTCGTTGATGCGCACCACCACGCTTTTGCCGTTTTTCAGGTTGGTGACGCGGGCATAGCTGGGAATCGGCAGGGTTTTGTGGGCGGCGGTCATCATGTTCATATCATAACGCTCGCCGCTGGAGGTTTTGCGGCCGTGGAATTGGCTGCCATACCAGGAAGCCTTGCCGGTTTGCGTGAACTCAGCCACCTTTCTAATCGGATAATAACGTTTGCCCGCCACTTGGTAGCTCATATTGGCGGAGCGGTGCAGCTTTTCGGCTTTCACCACGGCATCGGGCAACACGGCCACGCCTTTTTTGGCCGCATGGCCGACAGCGGGGCTGAAGCCGTTGGATTCCGCCGCAGCGGGATTGTTCATCAAGGCTGTGCCGAGTGCCATCGCGGCAAACGCACCGATAAAGAAAGTATTTTTGGCTTTAGTCAAAACAGGTTCCGGTTCTTGAGTGGATAACGTAGCGCCTGCATTGTGCTTATTCTTGTTTGCAGGCATTCAGACGGCCTTCAGGGTTTTACAGGCCGTCTGAAAAATCATTTTGCCGCCACGCTTCGTAAAGCATCACGGCAACGGTGTTCGACAGATTCATGCTTCTGCTGCCCGCCTTCATCGGCAAACGCAGCTTCTGCGCCGCCGGCAGGCTGTCGAGAATATCGGCAGGCAGGCCGCGCGTTTCCGGACCGAACAAAAACACATCGCCCGGCACAAACGCTGCTTGATCGGGGCGGCTGCAGCCTTTGGTGGTGAGCGCGAAAATGCGTCGGCCTGCCAGCGCGGTCATACAGTCGTCAAAATTTTCGTGTACGGTAACGCGCGCAAATTCATGGTAATCCAGCCCCGCCCGCTTCATCTTGCTCGAATCGAGCGGAAAGCCCAAAGGCTTCACCAAATGCAAATCCGCGCCGGTATTGGCGCAGAGGCGGATGATATTGCCCGTGTTCGGCGGGATTTCCGGCTGGTATAAAACAACAGTAAACATATAAATCAGTCACTTAATCTACGGCACTATGCCCGAAGCAGGCACAGGCGTCAAAATTTTTTCATTTGTGAACGCGCCAGCGTCCAGCAGTAAATTCCGCCAGCGCCCGCCCTTTTTAGCGTTGCCGCCAATTCGGCCACTGTTGCACCCGTGGTCACAACGTCGTCGATTAACAGCAGCTTACGGTTTTTAACCCGCTCGATTTCAGCCACCGCAAACGCATTTTTCACATTTCGCCGCCGTTCATCGCTTTTAAGCGTACTTTGCGGCGCATGAGGCCGTCTGAACAGCGTATCGCGCGGCAGCAGCGGCCAGCCGTAATGCCGCGCCAAGTGCGCCGCCAGCTCGTCGCTCTGATTAAAACCGCGATACAGCCGCCGCGTTTTGCTCAACGGCATCGCCACCACCGCCTCGATTCCCACATCTTCCAACCATGGTGGCGCTTGTTGCAGCATCAATTGCAGCAGCGGCGGCAGCAGGCTCAAATCGCCACGGTGTTTGAACGCGTGCAGCATGGCGCTCAACGGCGGCTCATAATACACAGAAGCCCACAATTTCTCAAACGGCGGCGGCTTCTGCTGGCAAGCCCCGCACACCGCGCCGCCCACGCTCACCCCCGCGCACAACGGGCACACATCGGCCGCATCCACACGCAAACCGCGCATATCCGCCGCACACGCGCCGCACAAGCCTGCCTCTGCCGAATCGTGGCATAATACACACCGTTTCGCGCCCCGATTTGAGCGCCACCAAGAAAGCATCCTCATGCCCCAACCTGCCAACAATGTTTACCTGATTCACGGCTGGGCGGCCAACCGCCATGTGTTTGACGACCTCATCCCGCGCCTGCCTGCCGACTGGCGCATCAGCGCGCCCGACCTGCCCGGCCACGGCCAAGCCCCGTTTGACGGCACCTTTGACGTGGCCGCCACCGCCGATGCCATCGCCGCCCGAATCAGCGAACCCGCCTGCATCCTCGGCTGGTCGCTCGGCGGCCAAGTGGCGCTGTATCTGGCCGCACGCCATCCCGAAAAAGTGCGCGCGCTCTGCCTCACCGCCAGTTTCGCCCGTTTTCAGGCCGCGCCCGATTACCCCGAAGGCTTGAGCAACCCCGCGCTGGCGAAAATGGTGGCGCTGTTCGGCCAAGATTACCACAAATACATGAAACAGTTTCTGCAACTCCAGTTTCTCTACGCCAAAGACCAACACGCGATTCTGGAAAACATCCTGCCCGACATCGTCAAACACGGCAGCCCCGCCGCCCTGCAAGCCGCGCTCGATGCTGTGGCCGATGCCGACGCCCGCCCGTTGCTGGCCGGCATCCAAGCGCCCACGCTGTTGGTGTTCGGCGGCAAAGACAGCATCACCCCGCCGCGCATGGGCGAATATCTGCACCGCCACCTGCCGCACAGCGAGCTGCACATCCTCGACAAAGCCGCCCACGCCCCGTTTCTCACCCATGCCGAACAGTTTGCCGGATTGCTGACCGAATTTTTCAAATGCCGTTAAACTATAGTGAATTAAAATTGAATTTGCGCACTTGTATCGCGTTAAAATCAAAACAGGTGGCTGAGCCTGTCGAAGCCTCTCTTGGCTCACAGAACGGCTTCGACAAGCTCAGCCACCTGAATTTATGAACTATTTCATTTCTAATCCACTATATATTCAGACGGCCTCTGCCATTAACTATCAGATACAACAGGCCGTCTGAAAACCCTTTTGAATAAAGACCCATCATGACCCCACCCGACCGCTGGCAAATCCACCGCCACCTCGCCACCGACAGCAACGAGCGCCTCGCCATTGTGCGCCAAGCGCCGCAGCAGATTACCCTTGTCGGCGCCGACGCCGACATCAGCCGCAGCCTGCTGGCCGCGCGTTACCCCAAAGCTGCCTTTGCCGAATACGACCCGCGCGCCGATTTTCTCGCCGCCGCCGCCGAAATGCGCAAAAACGGCTTGTGGCAGAAGCTCACCGGCAAGGCCGTGCCGCAGCAGCAGCAAAGCCTGACTGCGCCGCTGCCCGAAGCCGCCGCCGATATGTTGTGGGCCAATTTAAGCCTGATTACTGCGCCCGATTTACCCGCCGTGTTTGACGTGTGGGCACGCCATCTGAAAACCGACGGGTTGCTGTTTTTCACCCATTTCGGCATCGACAGCCTGCAGGATGTATTAGGCCGTCTGAACGCGCGCGGCATCGCCTACACCGCGCCAACCCTGATTGATATGCACGACCTCGGCGATATGTTGTTCCACCACGGCTTTTACGATCCGGTGATGGACACCGCCAAGCTCACGCTCAGCTACCGCAATGCCGCCACTTTCTGGCAGGATATGGATACGCTGGGCGTGTGGCAGGCGCTGCAATTCGACGACGAAGCCGCCGCCCGTGCCGCCGTGGACGCAATGTGGGCAAGCGGCGAGCTGGCCGACATCACGCTGGAAACGATATACGGCCACGCGGTGAAAAAGCTGATGCTGCCCGCAGGCGAAAGCGCGGTGCAGTTTTTCCCCAAACGCGAAAGCTGAAACATCAAGGCCGTCTGAACCGTATTTCAGACGGCCTTGATGTTTCTTAAAACAATGCTGCGTTATAATTCCGCTTTAAAATCAACAAGCCGTCTGAACCGCTTATGAATACCCGTTTCTCCCGCCGCACCGCCCTGTTTGCTGCCGCCGCCATATTGCTGGCCGCCTGCGGCACGTCTAAAGCCCCCGCGCCGACACCGACTGCCAAACCCAAAGCCGTGGTCGGCCTCGCGCTCGGCGGCGGCGCATCGAAAGGTTTTGCCCACATCGGCGTGATTAAAGTGTTGCGCCAAAACAATATTCCTGTCGACATCGTTACCGGCACCAGCGCAGGCGCGGTGGTCGGCAGCCTCTACGCCTCGGGCATGAGCCCCGACCGCTTGGAATTGGAAGCGGAAATTCTCGAAAAAGCCGATGTGGTCGACCTCACCCTCTCCACCACCGGCTTTATCAAAGGCCAAAAACTGCAAGACTATATCAACCGCAAAGTCGGCAACCGCCCGATTCAAAACCTGCCGAAGAAATTCGCCGCCGTTGCCACCGATTTCGGCAGCGGCAGGGCGGTGGCCTTCAACCAAGGCAACACCGGCCAAGCGGTGCGCGCTTCGGTGAGCATTCCCAACGTGTTCCAGCCCACCGTGATTAACGGCAGAAAATACGTTGACGGCGGCCTGTCGCAGCCCGTGCCCGTCACCGCCGCACGCAACCTCGGCGCCAACGTGGTGATTGCGGTAGACATTTCCGCCCGTCCCGCCAAGCTCTCCGATTCGGGTTTTTTCTCCTACCTTGACCAAAGCCTCAACATCATGAGCGTGGCGGCGCTGAATCAGGAATTGGGCAAGGCCACGGTGGTGATTAAGCCGAAAGTGCAGCAGCTCGGCGCCGTCGGCGGTTTCGACCAGAAGCAGCAGGCCATCAAGCTGGGCGAACAAGCCGCCCGCGATGCCTTGCCGCAGATTAAAGCCGCATTGGCGCGTTATCAGGCGCGCTGATGATTTATAGAGGACTTTGCAAAATACATTACAGCCAATAAACCCGTCATTCCGGCGCAGGCCGGAATCCAGCTGCCGAAATTCAGCTTGTTGATTTTAAAGCAGCTTCAAGCGGAAAATGGATTCCGGCCTGCGCCGGAATGACTGAAGTGAGTGTTGGCAATGATTCACATAGTAATTTTGCAAAGGTCTCTTATAGTGAATGAAATTTAAATCCAGACAGCGTTGGTTCGCTTTGTTTTGATTCAAATTGAATCCACTATATTTTCAGGCCGTCTGAAGCCCGTAAATCCTTTCAGACGGCCTCACCCAAACGCGTGAAAATCCAGTACAATATGCGCCTAAAATTTTGAACGAAAAGAACATCATGGAAGCCGAAGTAATCAACCAGCTCAACAACACCCTGTCCGACCTCGAAACCCGCAGCGCCGACATCCGCGTTTACCTCGATTACGACGGCAAAAAAGACCGCCTCGAAGAAGTGGTGGGCTTGAGCGAAGATCCGGAATTGTGGAACGACCCCAAAAAAGCGCAGGAAATCGGCAAAGAGCGCAAAATGCTCGAAGGCATCGTGCTCA
>CAYVIS010000024.1:0-16404 GCA_964451565.1 uncultured Neisseria sp. | reverse complement strand
AAAACGGCAACGAACGCGCCGGTGCCGAACGCGCCGCCATCAACGCCCCCATGCAGGGCACCGCATCCGACCTCATCAAACGCGCCATGATAGACGTGTGCCAATGGCTCGCTTCAGAGAGCTTGGAGAGCAAACTGATTATGCAGGTGCACGATGAATTGGTGTTGGAAGTGGTGGATGCGGAACTGGATTTGGTGAAAGCCAAACTGCCCGAGATTATGCAGAAAGCGGGGGTGATGGATGTGCCGCTGCTGGCGGAAGTGGGGGTGGGCGGGAATTGGGAGGAGGCACATTGAATTATTTGCGTAAGTTTACATAAATAGGATGTTAATTTCCGATTATTCTACATCAATTCGATGTAGAATAATCGGAAATTAATTAAGGACTAAAGCCATGCCTTTTTTTCAGCGATTACCGAATTTTGATAAACAAGTTATTTCTAATAAAGAAGCTGTTCAAATTGAATTAGCAAAAATTCATCAAGATTTAACATTAAATTTGTTGGAAGAAGTTATTTTTGCAGCAATGAATGAAGTAAGCTCTTCATTGAATGGCTTCTATCCGCTTACATCAGAGCAAGTATTGTTACAGCTACATCTGGCAGGGAAGTTGAGAGAAAAACTTGCATGGATTGGATGGACTCAGCAAAACAGTCATGGAGGGGGAGCATGGTCAGTCTCTCCAGATAAACGTTACGCAATTACAACATTTGCAGGCGATAAAGACACTGGAAAAATTGAAGGATGTCCCTCTAACAGAGCCTCAAAGGGAAATACCCTAAAATCAGCAATTTATGGGGAATTAGAAGGGCTAGTTTCTAATACCACTATTTTAATTTTGCTTTTTTATAAAGAAGGAAACCAAATTTGGGCAGAGTTATCAACTCCCCAACCTATGTCTGGCAGGCAAATATCTGGCTGGATTAAGCGAATTCTATTACCATTAGAAAATTTTTCACTTCCTGAAAAAATTAAAATTTCTCCTAAATCTGAGATTGATTCCAAAGCAATCTCGATTAAAAGGAGAAAAAAACAAGGGTAACTGTATAGTAGTATCAGCATTTAAAAGGTGTAGTTTATGTTCAATATACAAAGATTAGAATTTGCAATGCAAAGGAGAGGGCTATCAAAAAGTATGTTGGCAAAGCAGTTAAGTGTTGATAGCCGAACTATTACAAATTACTTTACTGGTAAAACAGAACCGAATGAAGAAAAATTAAGAAAAATAGCAGAGGTTTTGGATTTTTCTCTAGATTTTTTCTATGGAGATGATTTGCCTAAAATACAAGAAGATACTGCAAGTTTTCGTTCCTTATCTCGTATGACCGCAAAGCTACGAGATAAGGCTTTAACGTATGGAGTTACAGGTTTTTTATTTAGCGATTGGCTTGAGAATGAATTTGAGGGTTTACCTAGTGCTGACTTACCAAATTTGTCTGAGCAAAGTCCTGAAGGGGCTGCAAAATCGTTACGGGCTTTATGGGGGCTAGGTGATTTACCTATTAGTAATATGGTTGCATTGTTAGAGTCTAAAGGCGTAAAGGTTTTTTCTTTAACTTTGGAGGCTAAAGAAGTCGATGCATTCAGTGTTTGGCATCAAAATAAACCTTTTGTCTATCTTAATACTATGAAAACTGCTGAACGAAGTAGATTTGATGCTGCGCATGAATTAGGGCATTTGATTAGAGATGTTGATAGTATGAAACATGGGGAAGTTAATAGCAAAAACCATAAAGAGATAGAAAAGGAAGCAAATGAATTCGCATCTGCATTTTTGATCCCAGAGACAAGGCTATTATTATATAAAAATGTTAAGCCTACTATAGAGAACTTAATTAAAATCAAAGCAGAATTTGGTGTTTCAGTAGCGGCTTTAGCATACCGAATGTATAAATTAAACTTTATTTCAGAATGGGTTTATACGCGTGAAATATGCCCAAAATTAGCAAAATATGGATATAGAACGCAAGAGCCAAATGAGATGGATAGAGAAAAATCTCTTTTATTGAAAACGATGTTGGAGTTTTTAAAGGCAGAAAAAATTTCCATTAAAAATATTGCAGATAGTTTAAATGTTAGCGTGTCTGATATTGATAGCTTAACTTTTGGACTGGCTACACACTTGCGGTTGATTAAATAAAACATCAGATATTGTAGGCTAATGTAAGATGCCGTCTGAAAGTTTTTTCAGACGGCATCTTACATGTGTAAGTTAAGCTAAGTCCTGGTAACTATATTCTGCTCACAACAAAGCTTCCGGCGATTCCGGCAAAATCTGCCCGCCGTCCACCACCAACGCCTGTCCGGTAATGTAGGCGTTTTCGCGGGCGGCGAAGAAAGCGGCGGCGTAGCCGATGTCTTCGGGGCGGCCGAGGGTGTGGGTGGGAATGGCGGCCTTCATTTGCTCAAGATAAGTGTCGCCTTGCGCTTGCAGGCCTTCGGTGAGGATGTTGCCGGGCTGGATGGCGTTGATGGTGATGCCGTGGCGGGCATATTCGAGGGCGGCGCTGCGCATAAAGCCGAGTTGGCCGGCTTTGCTGGCACCGTAATGCGCCCAGCCGGGAAAGCCGGTGATGGGGCCGGTGATGGATGAAGTGATGATGCGGCCGTAGCCTTGCGGTTTCATTTGCAGCAAGGCCGCCTGCACCATAAAAAACATGCCTTTGAGGTTGACGTTTTGCATGGTGTCCCAATCGGCTTCGGTCATGTGTTCCAAATCGGCTTGCGGGAAAATGCCGGTGTTGGCGCACAAAATGTCCACACGCCCGTGTTGCTGCACCACGTGTTCAATCAGGCGGCGGCAGTCGGCTTGGCGGGTGACGTCGAGCGGGTAGAATTCTGCGCCCAGCGCCTGCGCGGCGGCTTGGCCGGCGGCTTTGTCGATGTCGGCAATCACCACAGCAGCGCCTGCCTGGCGCAACACGGCGGCAATGCCTTTGCCGATGCCTTTGGCCGCGCCGGTGACAATCGCAATCTGGCCTTGCAGGCTGAATAGAGGTTGCTGCATATCCGTCTCCTTTTGGGTGGCTGATGATTTCAGTCTAACAAAATTCTATTTTATTTTCAAATCGATAGCGTTAATATTCATGGGGCTGAGGCCGTCTGAAGCTTGAACCCGGCCGCCCGTTTCCCTATTATTTCCGTTGTCTGCCAATATCACTCAGGAATTGCATGATGCCCATTACCGACCCGATTGCCGCTGCGCTCGGCGTTACCATCGCCCAACGCGGTGCGGATTATTACCGCCTCGGCAAAATCATTTCACTGCAGCAGCGGGAAGATGGCGCTTGGCTGGCGCAGGTGGCGGGCAGCAATGCGGCGCTGGTGTATCGGGTGCAGCTGCGTTTCGCTGACAACGGCTCGCTGAAGCAGGCTTTGTGCGATTGCCCGTATGATGCGTTGTGCAAACATATTGCGGCGGTGTGGTATGCGCTGTCGGCAGGTGAGCTGCCCGCGCCCAAAGTGGCGGCCAAACCGCCGCGCAAACCGCGGACATCGCAACCACAGGTGGGGACGGCGGCGGCGCAGCATCTGCTGGACGCGGCCACGGCGCTGTTTCGCCGTTATGCGCGCGGTTGTGATTATCATCAAAGCGGCTTGTTGGGCGACGAAGTGTGGACGCTGCTGGAGCAGACCGACGGGCTGGACGAGGCAGATGCGTTTGCGGTGTATCAAAAAGTGTATCAGCGTTTAAACAGCATCATTCAGCGCTCGGATGATTCAGACGGCTATTTGGGTGATTTGATTTTCCACTGCATCGAAACCAGCGGCGGGCTGCATCGGCAAGGAGATATCAAGCTGCGTGGCAAAATCGAAAAATTCTGGCAGAAGATCATTGACGATCCGGAAACCCATTGGATTGCTTTTGACGAAGTGTCGAAGCTGTGGCAGCAGGCTTTGTGTGCTTTCGGGCGCGCGGAGGAAGTGTTGGCTTGGCTGGAGCGGGAATGGGCGCGGCTGAAAACAGATGATGACTATCAGCACTATCAGCGCGAACAGTTGGCCGTGCGCAAATACCAGCTGTTGGCCGAAATCGACGAGGCGCGGGCGCAGGCGTGGTTGCAGTCTGCATTGCATTATCCGGAAATGCGCCGAATTGCCGTTGTTCAACTGATGGAAAAACGGCAATGGCAGGCTGCCGAAACCTTGCTGCAACAGGCCTTGCAACAAGACCCGCACGAAGAAAAATGGCTGGCCTTGTTGCTGGACATTGCCGAGCAAACCGGGCAGCAGCAAGCTGCGTGTGACTATGCCGAAGCGCTGGCGTTTCACGATTATCATATTGATGAAACCTACTACCGTCGCTGGAAAGCCTTGTTGCCCGAGCAGGAATGGCCGCAAGCGTGGGCGCGGCAGGAGCAGAAATTGCAGCAGCGTCCGACCGGCGAAGTTGCATTGGCTCAGCTTTATGCCTTGGAAAATAACCACGAAAAACTGTGCGGCTTGTTGCAACAGACGCGGAAAGAGCATTTGCTGGAAGAATATATAGGCCGTCTGAACGAAGCTCAGCAAAGCGCGGCGGCGCTGCATTGGCTGGACTTAAGCGTGGCGGAAGCGGCGGGTTTGAAAGAGCGCGCACGTTACGCCACATGGGTGAGAAAGCTCAACCGGCTTTATGACCGCTTCCCCGCCGTGCGCGAGCCGATGGCTGTGTTGGTGGAAGAAGCGCGGCAAACCTATGCCAACCGCCCGGCCATGTTGCAGGAAATGCTGCGTTTGAAAGCAGTGAGATAAAGCATCAAAATCCGGCAGCGTTGGCTGTTGCAAGCAGAGGCCGTCTGAACGCTTTCAGACGGCCTTTGTTTTATAGTGAGTTAGATTTGAATCAGGACAAGGCGGGGAGCCGCAGACAGTACACCTAGTACGGCAAGGCGAGCCAACGCTGTATTGGTTCAAATCTAATCCACTATATAGTGAATCATAGTGAACCCATACAGCGTTGCCCCGCCTTGTCTTGATTCAAATCTAATCCACTATATAATGAGCCCATCCCTTTATTGAAAGCCATCTGAACCATGAACCAACTTCCCGTTTTGGCCGTGACCAGCGGCGAGCCTGCCGGTATCGGCCCGGATATCTGCCTGGATTTGCCTGATGCCGATTTGCCTTGCCGCTGCGTGGTATTGGGCGACAAGGATTTGTTGCAGGCGCGCGCGGCGCTGTTGGGCAAGAATGTGCGCCTGTGCGATTACGATGCGGCGGTTGCGCCGGAGGCGGGCGTGTTGGAAGTGTTGCATATACCGTTGCGTGTGCCGTGTGAAGCCGGGGTGTTGGCGGTGGAAAATTCGGCTTATGTCTTGTCGCTGCTCGACCGTGCTTACGAAGGCGTGCAGGCGGGTGAGTTTGCTGCGCTGGTGACGGCGCCGCTGCACAAAGGCATTATCAACGAAGGCGGTGTGCCGTTTAGCGGCCACACCGAGTATTTGGCTGAAAAAAGCGGCGCTGAGCAGGTGGTGATGATGCTGGCGGGCGGCGGTTTGCGCGTGGCGCTGGTGACTACCCATCTGCCACTAAAAGACATCGCCGCCGCGATTAACGGCGATTTAATCGAATCGGTAGCCACAATTCTGGCGCACGATTTGCGCACCAAATTCGGTGTGGAAAACCCGAATATTTTGGTCACCGGGTTGAATCCGCATGCGGGCGAAGGCGGCCATCTGGGCATGGAAGAAATCGACATCATCACCCCGGCGCTAGAGCGTTTGCGCGCAGGCGGCATGAATATCCACGGCCCTTATCCCGCCGATACGCTGTTTCAGCCGTTTATGCTGCAAGGCGCGGATGCGGTGTTGGCGATGTATCACGACCAGGGCTTGCCGGTGTTGAAATATGCCAGCTTCGGCAAAGGCGTCAACATCACCCTCGGCCTGCCGTTTGTGCGCACGTCGGTCGACCACGGCACCGCGCTGGCCTTGGCGGGCAGCGGCCGCGCCGATTCGGGCAGCCTGATTGTGGCGGTGGATACTGCATTGGCGATGGCGCACCACCATCGCCGCTAATCTCGACAGGAGGAGAAAATGGGTATTTTTAAATCGGATAAAGTGGATGTAAGCAAAATCAAACCGCAGCCTTACGAAGATTTTGACGAAGCCGACCGCAAACGCGAGCAGGATGCCACCGAAGTGGATGCGCCGCTGACCGAACGCCAGCGCCAAATCGTGCGCGAACAGGCGGGCGTCAATCCGGTGACGCAGACGGTGGGCGATGTATTGAAAGACAAGCCCGATTTGCCGGAAGAAGAGTAGTAGCGCGTTGGTTTTATCAACAGGCCGTCTGAAGCTTTCGCAGGTTTCAGACGGCCTTTGTATGCGCAACGGGTTTCCTGCCGGGAAAACATGAGTTTCCGGTGGCAAGGTTTATTCTGTTCGATAAACGCATTACAATATTATTGTAAGTTGCGTTATCATTTGGCGTTTTGCAACGCTTAAGTAACCGGCCGTCTGAAAGATTATTTCGGGTTTCAGACGGTCTGAGTGGACGGAATGTGTTGTATTTTTTCGCGAATATGAATCCGCGCAATATCAGCCATTTACATACAATGATGTATTTTTTCATTTAAAAGCCGCCTGAAAAATTGCCCTGTTTGGGGTAAATCATTAAAATACAATACTTTGAAGAATCTGCCGAAATCCGCCGATGAGTATCCCGTTTATCGAAATGAAAGACGTGGCGTTTGCCTATGGCACCCGCAGCGTGCTGAAAAATGTCAGCTTCCGCATCGAGCAAGGTAATTTTGCTGCGATTATGGGCGGCTCGGGCAGTGGCAAAACAACACTGATGCGCCTGATTACCGGCCAAATCCACCCGCAGAGCGGGCAGGTGTTGGTTGAAGGCAAAGACATCGCCGCGTTTAATGCCGCCGAGCTGTATGAACACCGCCGCCGCATGGGCGTGTTGTTTCAGCATGGCGCGCTGTTTACCGATTTGTCGGTGTTTGACAACGTGGCCTTCCCGATGCGCGAGCTCACCAAGCTGCCCGAAGCAGTTATCCGCGATTTGGTGATGCTGAAATTGAACGCTGTCGGCCTGCACGGTGTCGAACCCTTGATGCCGTCTGAATTGTCGGGCGGCATGGCGCGGCGGGTGGCTTTGGCGCGCACCATCGCGCTCGACCCCGAAATCCTGCTTTACGATGAGCCGTTTACCGGCCTCGACCCGATTTCGCTGGGCGTGATTGCGCACTTAATCAGCCGCATCAACAAAGCGCTGCGTTCGACCAGCGTGATGGTGTCGCATGACATCGAGCAGTCGCTGGCGATTGTGAACCAGGTGGTGTTTCTGGCGCACGGCGAAGTGGTGTTTTCCGGCAGCCCGGAAGAGATGCGCGAGCTCGATTCGCCGTGGGTGAAGCAGTTTGTCGGCGGCCTGCCCAACGGCCCCGTTGCTTTCCGCTATCCCGCCGAAACCGGCCTCAAACAGGATTTGCTCGGCGTGCAATAAGGTTCAGACGGCCTTTCATTGCTTCAGGCCGTCTGAAAGCCAAACCAGCATATTGAAACCAAGAATATGAATTTTATCCAAACCATCGGCCGCAAAACCCTCGCCTTTATCCGCGAGCTGGGCAGCGTGTGCCTGTTTTTGCTGCAAATCCTGGCCAAATCGGGCACGGCGCTGTCGCGTTTCCGCTTATCCGTGCGCCAGATGTATTTCGCCGGCGTGTTGTCGGTGTTGATTATCGCCGTGTCCGGCCTGTTTGTCGGCATGGTGTTGGGCTTGCAGGGCTACACGCAGCTGGCCAAATTCCAGTCGGCCAATGTGCTCGGCTATATGGTGGCGGCCAGTCTGCTGCGCGAATTGGGGCCGGTATTGGCGGCGATTCTGTTTGCCAGCAGCGCAGGCGGCGCGATGACCAGCGAAATCGGCCTGATGAAAACCACCGAGCAGCTTGAAGCCATGAATGTGATGGCAGTCAACCCGGTGGCGCGCGTGGTGGTGCCGCGTTTTTGGGCGGGCGTGATTTCGATGCCGCTCTTGGCCTCGATTTTCAATATTGCCGGGGTTTACGGCGGCTATCTGGTCGGCGTGCAGTGGCTGGGGCTCGACAGCGGCATTTTCTGGACGCAGATGCAGAGCAATATCAGCATCGGCTACGATGTCGTCAACGGCCTGATTAAATCGCTGTGTTTCGGTGTAGCGGTGACGCTGATTGCCGTGTATCAAGGCTTTCACTGCGTGCCCACTTCCGAAGGCATTTTGCGCGCCAGCACCCGCACCGTGGTTTCCTCCGCACTCACCGTGCTGGCAATCGACTTTATTTTAACTGCATTGATGTTTACCGAGTAATTAGCGATGAAAAAGAATGTTTTGGAATTTTGGGTAGGTTTGTTTGTGTTGCTGGGTGTGGTGGCCATCGGCTTTCTGGCCTTCCGCGTCGCCGGCGGCAACAGCTTGGGCGGCTCGGGCAAAAGCTACACCGTGTATGCCGAATTCACCGATATCGGCGGCCTCAAAACGCAGGCGCCGATTAAAACTTCGGGCGTGTTGGTAGGGCGCGTGAGCGGCATCCAGCTCGACCCGGTCAACTACCAAGCCAAAGTGAGCCTGAATATCGACAGCAATTATCAGTTCAGCAGCGACGTATCGGCGCAAATCCTCACCTCCGGCCTTTTGGGCGAGCAATACATCGGCCTGCAGCAGGGCGGTGATGAAGAAAACCTCGCCCCGGGCGACACCATCACCATGACCAGCTCGGCGATGGTGCTGGAAAACCTGATTGGCCGCTTGATGACCAGCTTTGCCGAAAAAAGCAGTACCGATTCAGCGGGCGAACAACCTGCTGCCGAAGCCGCCGAATAATTCATGATTGCCGCACAGCAAGCATAAAAACGTAAAAGTAAAAGGAAGATACCATGAAAAAATCCGCATTATTGAGCGCCCTGAGCATCGGCGTATTGAGCATCGGCCTGGCTGTTGCCGCCCCTGCCGACGCCGTGAACCAAGTGCGCAGCAATGCCACCCAAGTGTTGAGCATTCTGCAAAAAGCCAACGGCAGCAACGACGCCAGCGTGCGCCGTCAGGCCGAAAATTACGCGCTGCCGTATTTCGATTTCCAACGCATGACCGCATTGGCCGTCGGCAACCCGTGGCGCCAAGCCAGCGCCGCCCAGAAGCAGGCGCTGACCAAAGAATTCCAAACCCTGCTCATCCGCACCTATTCCGGCACCATGTTGAAATTCAAAAATTCCAAAGTGACTGTGAAAGACAATCCTGTCGTCAACCGCGGCGGTAAAGAAATCATCGTGCGCGCCGAAGTGGCGCAGCCGGGCGGCAAACCCGTCAACATGGATTTCACCACCTATCAGAGCGGCAGCCGTTACCGCGTGTATAACGTGGCCGTGGAAGGCGCGAGCCTGGTAACCGTATACCGCAACCAGTTTGGCGAAACCATCAAAAGCAAAGGCATCGACGGCCTGATTGCCGAGCTGAAAACCAAAAACGGCAACGGCAAATAAACATGCAAACCGAAATCCGCAACGGCGTTTTGCATCTGAGCGGCGACATCACCGTGAAAACGGTCGGCAAAGCCGCTTATACGCAGTTTGAGCAGCAATGCCGCAGCAGCGAAGTGCACACGCTCGATTTGGCCGCCGTCGGGCGCGCCGATTCCGCCTGCGTATCGCTGCTGTTGAGCGCGCTTCGCCTCAAAGGCGGCGCGGTGGCTTTTCAGAGCGTGCCCGCCTCGGTGGCGGCACTCGCCGATTTATATGAAATCAAAGATTGGGTAAGTGTATGAAACAACCTACCGCCGCCTGTATCGCGCTGATGCTGGCCGCCAGCCAGCCCGTGTGGGCCGCCGACACCAATCCGGCCGACCCCTACGAGCGCTACAACCGCGTGATGTATAAGGTAAACGACAGCGCCGACCGCTATGTGCTTTCCCCCGTGGCGCGCGGCTACCGTGCCGTAACCCCCAAACCGGTGCGCGCCGGGGTGAGCAATTTTTTCAACAACCTGCGTGACGTGGTCAGCTTCGGCAGCAATGTTTTGCGCCTCGACATCAAACGCGCCAGCGAAGACTTGGTGCGCGTCGGCATCAACACCACCTTCGGCCTCGGCGGCCTGATTAATATCGCCGATGCAGGCGATATGCCCAACAACAAAAATTCGTTGGGCGATACCTTCGCCTCGTGGGGTTGGAAAAAAAGCAATTATTTCGTTTACCCGCTGCTGGGTCCGTCTACCGTGCGCGACAGCGTCGGCACCACCATTGTCAGTGTTTATCCGGTGCAAAACGCCGTGTTTGACCACTCTGCCGCCCGCATCGGCGCCACCGCGCTCAATGCCGTCAACACCCGCGAAGGCCTGCTCGACCTCACCGACAGCCTCGATGCGGCAGCGGTAGACAAATATGCCTACACCCGCGATATGTATATGCGGATGCGCGCGCAGCAAACCGGCGCGCCGCTGCCGCAAGATGAAGGCGGCGATATCGACATCGACGATTTGGTCGATACCGACAATAGCGCGGCCTTGCCCGACGCCGATGCCGCGCCCGCCGCCGACACCGACCTGACGCCGCCTGCCGAGCCGCAAGCGGATGATGCTGCGACCGTGTCGCTGCTGCCCGCCGAGGCCGAAGTGCTCACGCTGTGGCGGCCCGACAGCCGTTTGGCTTATTGAGCATTGCCCGTCCGATTTCGGTAATAAGGCCGTCTGAAGCGCAGCAGAACAGGCTGCGCTTCAGACGGCCTTTTATAATTATCTTGAAATTTTTATGATAGCGGATGACGCGTCGGCCATTTCGCATTATGATTAGCCCATTGCATTTGATATCTACATTTACCCGAGGAGCGTGACCATGTATGAAGTTAACCGCAGCGTCTTTATCCTGATGCCGTTGGAGCCTTTCTGGAATTGGCTGTTGTCGCTTCCCGAAGTCGAGCTTGACGGTTTCGAGCTGGAAGACTTGCAGGCCGATGCCAATGCCTATTTGGTCAACCCCTGCGACAGCGCCGATGAAGTGTGGGAAGAAATCGAATCGCGCTTTGAAGAAATTTTTGCCGCCGAGCTGGCCGATTGGTGTGAAGACGAAAGCCTGTGGCCGGATCTGCATGCCGACATTTTCAACGAATGGTTCGACATCCAGCTCTCCACCGTGCTCACCGATTTGTCGCAAGAGCCGCTGGAGCGCGAAGCTTTCCAAGCCCTCACCCTCAACTGATTTTCAGACGGCCATCTGTATGAGCGATACCACCATCCGCGTGCGCGGCTACCATCTCGACGGCTACGGTCATGTCAACAACGCCCGCTATCTCGAATTTCTCGAAGAAGCGCGTTGGGCGTTTTTCGAGCACCACGGCCTGATGCGTTATCTGAAAGGCGAGATGATGGTGGTGGCGCGCATCGACATCCGCTACCGCCGTCCCTCGACCGTTGGCGACGGCTTGCGGGTGGAAACCTTTGTGCGCCATGCCGAGCCGCGCCAAATACTGCTCACGCAAAACATCGTCTTGGCCGAGGCCGGTAAAAATGCCGTCGAAGCCGAAATCACGCTGGTGCCCGTGAGCAGCGAAACCGGTCGCGCCACCGATTTAAACCCCGAATTGTTCCAATATCTTTCCCAATTAACTAAGCAGCCCGAATGAAAAAGATTTTTGTATTGGCCGCCGTTGCCGTGGTGGCCGTTTTGCTGGGCGTGGTGTTGTGGCCGAAAAGCCAGCCCGCGCCTGAATTCTCCCTGCCCGACTTAAACGGCCAAACCGTCAGCAATGCCGATTTGCAGGGCAAAGTCACGCTGATTAATTTCTGGTATCCCTCCTGCCCCGGCTGTGTGAGCGAAATGCCCAAGTTGGTGAAAACTGCTCAAGATTATGCCGGTAAAGATTTCCAGATTCTCGCCATTTCGCAGCCTTTCGACCCGCTGGAAAGCGTCAAAAACTATGCCGCCAGCCGCAGCCTGCCGTTTGCCGTGATGTATGATGCCGACGGCAGCGTGGGCAAAGCATTCGGCACCCAAGTGTATCCGACCTCGTTTTTTATCAACAAAAAAGGCGAGCTGCTGAAGACTTTTGTCGGCGAACCCGATTTCGCCGCGCTTTATCAGCAAATCGATCAAGAGCTGGCAAAATAACTGTTGCGATATTAAAAGGCCGTCTGAAAGCTTGTTTTCAGACGGCCTTAATTTATTTATCAGCATAAAATATCACAATTACAAAAATTAACCCATTTAAATTCTGTGCAAATAAAAAATATTGGCTTTACGCAATAAAATTGCTGCAACTTCTCGCTCGCACTTGCCAGTCTGCCGTAAAAGGGTTAAGCTTTGTCTACATCTACATAATATTAAAAGAAGCAAGATATGACGCCACAACGCCAAACAGACGATATCAAAATCAAAGCGGTTAAAGAATTGCTGCCGCCGATTGCCCATTTATACGAGCTGCCCATCAGCCAAGCCGCTTCCGAGCTGGTGTACGACACCCGCCAAGACATCGCCCGCCTGGTGAGCGGCGAAGACAAGCGCCTGTTGGTGATTATCGGCCCCTGCTCGATTCACGACCCCAAAGCCGCGCTCGAATACGCCGAGCGTTTGCTGCCGCTGCGCAAAAAATACGAAAAAGAGCTGCTGATTGTAATGCGCGTCTATTTTGAAAAACCGCGCACCACCGTGGGCTGGAAAGGTCTGATTAACGACCCGCACCTTGACGGCAGCTTCGACATCAACTTCGGCCTGCGTCAGGCACGCAAACTGCTGCTCACGCTCAACGACATGGGCATGCCTGCTTCCACCGAATTCCTCGACATGATTACGCCGCAATATTATGCCGATCTGATTTCTTGGGGCGCCATCGGTGCACGCACTACCGAAAGCCAGGTGCACCGCGAGCTGGCCAGCGGCCTTTCCTGCCCCGTCGGCTTTAAAAACGGCACCGACGGCAACCTTAAAATCGCCATCGACGCCATCGGCGCTGCTTCCAATCCGCACCATTTCCTGTCGGTGACCAAGGCCGGCCATTCCGCCATCGTCCACACCGCCGGCAACCCGCATTGCCACGTGATTCTGCGCGGCGGCAAAGAGCCGAACTATTCAAGCGAACACGTTAAAGCCGCTGCCGAACAACTGGTGAAAGCAGGTGTCACCCCCAAACTGATGGTCGACTTCAGCCACGCCAACAGCCGTAAAGACTACAAACGCCAGATGGAAGTGGCGGCGGATGTAGCCGAACAAATCGGCAACGGCGAAGACAACATCATGGGCGTGATGGTGGAAAGCCACTTGGTGGAAGGCCGCCAAGACAAGCCCGAAACCTACGGCCAAAGCATCACCGACGCCTGTATCGGCTGGGAAGCCACCGAAGCGCTGCTGGCTTTGCTGGCCGATGCCAACCGCAGCCGCGTGTAACCGATTCAAACAAGCTGGTATGACTTAAAAGGCCGTCTCTGTTCAGACGGCCTCTTTTTGTGGGAAATCATCGGTTTGGGTGTTTGGGTGTTAAAACCATATCAGCGGCCTGCCTTGCCGTGGCAAACGAAGGTTGCAAAGCCCGTTCGGCTACCGGCGTTTTATCTGGATGGCCTGCCCATACTGAATCCGCCAATGCCTGCACCGGCGCCAAACAGCCGCCAGCCAGCCACGCAGCCACCGCCGGCGCCGTTTCCGGAAAACAGGTTTTGCCCGGCGTAGGCATTTTCAGCCAAGCGGCCAGAATGTCGGCATCAAATTGCTGCATCACCATCGCCTTGCCGCTTTGCTGCAGAATCAACGCATTCGATTGCTGCTCGACATGATTGGCCAGCGGTCGCACCAGCATTTTCTTGCCCAGCGCCATCACCTCGCTGCACAACCCGAAACCGGCATTGCAAATCACGCCGCTGCAACGCGCCAAGTCGAGCGGAAACGCCGTCCGCGACAAAGGCCGTACTTCAATACTGCCGTCTGAAAACGCGCGCGTGGTATCGGTGTAGATGCGGAAACGGCAAGCGGGCAGCGTTTTGAGCCAGCGGCAGACAAAAGTAAAATTCTCAAACGGCAGATAGACTAAGATAAAACCATCATCGCGGGTGGGCGCGGCAGCATCGGTTTGAATCAGCGGTGGCAGAATCGGCTGGCCGAACGATTGCCAGTGCACACCCAAATATTTGTCGGCAGGGGCAAATGCCGAGATGCCGTATTTCAGCCACGGTTTCACGCCCGGAATCGGGTGGCGCAGCGCATATTGGTGCGCCAAACCGATGGCGGGCACGCCTTGCAGCTTTGCCGCCCACGCGCTCACCGGCTCGAAATCGTTGAGCACATAATCATAGCCGCGCAAATCCAACCCGCGCACATCACGGATAAACGCCCCCGCCCGCACATCTTTCAGCGTGCGCGGGATATGCACGCGGCCTTTGTGCATATGGTAGGTGAAGCCGCCAAATGTGCGGTAGCGGCCGAAGCATTCCATGTCGAAATAGCGTTCAGATGGCCTGCCGCTGAACACGAAATCCACGTCAATACCCGCCGCCTGCAAAGCCGGCAGCATGGTGCGCGCGCGGGTGATGTGGCCGTTGCCCGTGCCCTGCACTCCATAGAGAATACGCATGTTTTACCCCACCCAATACAAAGCCGTTTCACAGCATACCACGCCCAGCAGCGCCCCGGCAGCGATGTCGGAAGGATAATGCACGCCCAACATCACGCGCGAAAAGCCAATCAACGTGGCCATCAGATAAGCGGGCAGGGCAAACGGCGGATAAAAAGCCGCCACCAGCGTGGCAAACACAAAAGCCGCGGCGGTGTGGCCGGACGGAAAACTGAATTTGTCGGAAGGCTCGATGAACGCATAAATATCGCGCACACCGTGGCAGGGGCGGTTGCGGCGGATGCTGTTTTTCAAAATCAGATACAGCGTGAGCTCCAGTGCGTAGGCGGCCAGCCCCGCATAAAAAAACAGCGCCCCATGCGCCGTTTCCCAAAACCACAATGCCAAGCCGACGGCCACATATAAAGGGCCGTCGCCCAAGCGCGAAATCTGGCGGCTGATGATGCCGATTAAGCGTTTGCGGCTGTAGCGGTTAAACCAAAACAACAAACGGGTGTCGGTGCCGGTGAGGGCGGCAAGCGGATGCAGTTTCATGGTAGCGCTCCTATTGGATTGTGCCCACCCATTATGCGCCCGCTTCGGTTACAGTTGCGTGAACAGGTATTTGAAACAGCAGAATATCGGGTGAAGTGTGGCTTTTCAGACGGCCTGTTGTTTGGTGCTACATTTGTAGTGAAATCAGAGGTGTGTAGCAAACCTTGGGCTTGTCACCCTCACCCCCGTATCAAGTACGGGGCAGGCTCTAACCCTCTCCCTGTTGCTCGAAGAGGACAAGATTGACACGCTGCGCTAGTCAATCTAAGCCGGAGAGGGGGTACGATTGCTGAAATTTGTAACGTTTCAGACGGCCTCAAGCTGTTTTTATTTTATTATTCAAGCGAGAAAGCATGTTTAAACAACAGCCTGCGTAGGATGGGTGTAAACCCATCAAAACCGTTGTAGCTTGAAATGATGGGCTTACACCCATCCTACGCCCTGAAACTGTTGCTACTTGTTATTCAAGAGAGAAAGCATATTCAGGTAATAGCAGCCTTTCAGACGGCTTGTAAACTTAAATCCCCTCTCCCTCAGGGAGAGGGTTAGAGCCTGCCCCGTACTTGATACGGGGGTGAGGGTGGCAAGCTGCGAAGCTTGCTTTGCGCATCATACGCTCCTCGAAGGTCTTTACCCAACCCGATACCCGCCGCTCCTGCGCAGGCAGAAATCCATGGCAAAGCCGCGCTTCACTTGTCTGCCGTTTCCCCGAATCCACCATTGCGGGATAAAACCAAACCATAACAGCAGCCCATTCAATCACTATCGAAGACCGAACTTCATTTCCGTTCAAGCTTTTCAGTCAATTACAAAAGGCCGTCTGAAAGCATCACTTTCAGACGGCCTGATTGATTCCAATCAACCTTAACGCTGTTTGCCGCTCAATTCCTCACGCAGCTTTTTGGTTACGTTCATCATGATTTGCAGCTGCTCGATGGTTTCTTTCCAGCCGCGGGTTTTCAGGCCGCAGTCGGGGTTGACCCACAGGCGCTCAACCGGCACCACGTCCATCGCTTTGCGCAGCAGGTGTTCCACTTCCGCTTCGGTCGGCACGCGCGGGCTGTGGATGTCGTACACGCCGGGGCCGATGTCGTTCGGGTATTTGAAGTCGCCGAATGCGGTGAGCAAATCCATATCCGAGCGCGAAGTTTCGATGGTGATTACGTCGGCATCCATGGAGGCAATCGCAGGCAGGATGTCGTTAAACTCCGAGTAACACATGTGGGTGTGGATTTGGGTGCTGTCTTCGGCATCGGTGCTGCTGAGGCGGAAGGCTTCGCACGCCCAAGCCAGATATTCGTCCCATTGCGCTTTTTTCAGCGGCATGGCTTCGCGGATGGCCGGTTCGT
>CAYVIS010000023.1:0-16762 GCA_964451565.1 uncultured Neisseria sp. | reverse complement strand
GCTTTCACGGCAAATTCGCCGTCAAACGCTTTGCTGGTGTTGCGGAATTTCAGCAGGTTGAACAATTGCTGCACCACGGGGCGCTGCACTTCTTGCTCGATTTCGTCCAAAGTGTAGTAGTGGCGGTTGATGTTGCGGCCTTCTTTGGTTTGTTCGAGCAGCTCGATGTCGTTTTCACCGGCGAGCAGGCCCACATAATAAATCTGCGGGATGCCGGGGGCGAAGCATTGCAACACGCGCGCGAGGATGTAGGCTTGGTCGTTGTTGCCGAGCGCAGAATAGTAGGTGCAGTTGATTTGGTAAATGTCCAAATTATTGTATTCGGCGCTGCTGTATTTTTTCTTCACATTCGCGCCTTGGGCATACAGCGCTTCGCGGGCGGCTTCGGTTTCTTCGTCGCTCATCAGGTCTTTTACGTCCACCACGCCGATGCCGTCGTGGGTGTCGAGGGTGGTGAACTGTTTGCGCGGGCAGATTTCCATCCAGTGCACGAGGCGGTCGACGCGGCCGCTGAACAAGGTGTGCAATACCAACATCGGCAGCGCGAAATCATATACATAATAATCGTGTTCGGCGATTTTGAGCTGGATGGTGTAATGCTCGTGGATTTCGGGCAGCACGGTAACATTGTGCGCATCGAGCACATCGGTGCATTCTTTCAGGGTTTCCCAAATTTCCGGCTCGACAAAGAAGCAGTTGGTGCCGATTTTTTTGTTGGCATAGGCAAAGGCATCGAGGCGGATGATGGATGCGCCTTGTTTGCTCAAAAATTCGAGGTTGTTTTTGATGAATTTTTTGGTGGTGGGAGTGGTGACGTCCAAATCGACTTGCTGCTCGTCGAAGGTGCACCACACTTTTTCAGAGGTGCCGTCGGCAAATTCGGCCATGCGGTAGGGCGCGCGCGGTTTGCGTTTGTAAATCAAATCGACTTGCTCTTGAGTGGGCTCGCCGTTGGGCCAGAAATTTTTGTAGCGGATAAACAGGTCGGCGTATTCGGAAGCGTCTTTTTTGGCTTGGAAATCTTGGAAATAGGGCGATTGGGCGGAGATGTGGTTGACCATAAAGTCAAACATCAAATAATAATTTTCCGCCAGCGCATTCACGTCTTCCCAGCCGCCGAATGCAGGATCGACTTTGGTGTAGTCCATCGGTGCGAAACCGCGGTCGCCCGAGGAGGGAAAAAACGGCAGGATGTGCACGCCGCCCACCACGTCTTTGAGCGGGCCTTGCAACACTTTTTTCAAATCTTTCAGGTTGTTGCCCAAGCTGTCGGCATAGGTAATCAGCATGGCTTCGTTTTTTAACTGCATGGTTGTCGTCCTGTGGAGAGTGATGGGAATCGGGCGTTGCCGGTGTGTGTTCTGATGTTAGCGCAGCTTGATTGCAGGCTGTTTGCAGAAAAAGACACCGATGTCATTAGGCGGAATCATAGCAAGCGGGGCGGGCAAGTCAATCGTTGAAAGGTAATAAAATGTTAGTTTGCTGCTACGGATTGATACAACGCAAGTTTCAGACGGCCTGAAAAGTGAAGCAGTAAGCGCCGTTATAAAACAGATGGTGATTGTGAAAAAACGCGGTCAGTTGTTTAAGAGGGCGGCCAGCCGCGTGGCAGCATCACGCTGCAAACGCGCATCGGCCAAAACCAGCGTTTGCAGCGCCCAAGTGCGGTAGGCGTGTTGTTCGTCTGCCGACAGGGCAGACAGATGCGCGGCGACGGTGCTGTCGTCGCCGCGCACAATCGGGCCGGTGAGCGCTTGTTGCGGCGGTAGGGCGGTGAGGTTGTGCAGGCTTTGCTGCATCAGCCCGGCCACGAGTTCGCGCGACAGAGTTTCGGGCAAGGCCAGCGGCGACAATAAGGCTTGGGCGTAGGCGGCGAGGGTAACCGAAAAATTCGATGCTGCCGATAATGCGGCGTGATAGCGGGCTTTGTGTTCGGAAGCGAGCGCAAACGGGCGTAAGGCCAAGTCGGCGGCCAGCTGCTGCAAAGCCGCCATGCTGCGGCTGTCGGCTTCCAGCGCACACAGATTGCCGGGCAGGGCGGCGACGGCGGTATCGACATCGGCAAAGGCAAACACCGGATGCAGGCTGCCGGTTTGCACGCCGCGCTCGGCCAGTGGCGCGAGTGCGGCAATGCTTTTGGCGCCGCTGCAATGCACCACCAAGGTGTCGGCGTTGAGCCACGGCAATTCGGCCAACTCTTTGGCGGTGGCGGCAATGGCGTTGTCGGGCGTGGTCAGTAAAATGATGTCGGCGGCAGATAGTTGGCCGGGATGCGGAACAATTTCGCCGTCGCAGCGGTCTGCCAAAAGGGCGGCCTGATGCCCGCCGCATATCTGCACCGGCCGGTAATGCCCGTTGGCGTGCAACAGCCGTGCCAGCGTTTGCCCGACCTTGCCTGCGCCGATGATGTGGAAGGTTTTTTTCATTTCAGACGGCCCCAATGATTGAATAGGTTAGATTAACACGGTAAACTTCGCTTATTAAATTTTTTTATGGTATTAAGACAGAATGAAACCTGCTTTTGATGTGAAATCGGCGCGCCTGGATGCGCTGTCGGTGCAACTGCATACGCCGGATTTGGCGGCTTTGGAAGATTTTTTGCAGCAACGCACCAGCCAATATCAAGAGTTGGCCAGTATGCCTTTTTTGTTGGACGTGCAGGATTTTGAAGCGCCCGAAGCGCTGGATATTGCCGCTGTGGCCGCGCTGTTTGCCCGCCACGGCCTGCAGATTATCGGCTTGCGCCACAATGACGAGGCATGGGCGCCTTATGCGGCTGCCCATCATTTGTCGTTCAGCCCCGCCGACAAGGCGGCTGCCGAAACCCAGGTGAAAGCGGCGGTCGAACCTGCACCGCCGGAGCCGGTGCAGGCAACGGTTATCAGCCAGCCGACTGTGTTTGTGAACACGCCTATCCGCACCGGCCAGCAGGTTTATGCCGAAAATGCGGATTTGATTGTGACCGGCATGGTGAGCGAGGGGGCGGAAATCATCGCCGACGGCAATATTCACGTATACGGCCCCATGCGCGGGCGGGCGTTGGCCGGAGCCGACGGCAACCGCGAAGCGCGTATTTTTATTCATTCGATGCAGGCCGAATTGGTGTCGGTGGCCGGCATCTACCGCAATTTCGAACAGGATTTACCGGTGCATCTGCATAAAAAACCGGTGCAGGTATCGTTGCAGGACGACCGTTTGGTCATCAGCGCAATCGATGCCGAATAATTGTTTTACAGAGAAAAGGAAACATCGTGGCAAAAATCATTGTAGTCACCTCAGGTAAGGGCGGCGTGGGCAAAACCACCACCAGCGCCAGCATTGCTTCCGGCCTCGCTTTGCGCGGCCACAAAACCGCAGTTATCGACTTCGACGTGGGCTTGCGCAACCTCGACCTGATTATGGGTTGCGAACGCCGCGTGGTTTATGACTTGATTAATGTGATTCACGGCGAAGCCACCCTCAATCAGGCGCTGATTAAAGACAAACATTGCGACAATCTGTTTATCCTGCCTGCTTCGCAAACCCGCGATAAAGATGCTTTGTCACGCGAGGGTGTGGAAGAAATCCTCAAAGAGATGACGGAAGAAATGGGCTTTGAATACGTGATTTGCGATTCGCCTGCCGGTATCGAACAGGGCGCGTTGATGGCGCTTTATTTTGCCGACGAAGCCATTGTCACCACCAACCCGGAAGTGTCGAGCGTGCGCGACTCCGACCGCATCTTGGGTATTTTACAGAGCAAGAGCCGCAGAGCCGAGCAGGGCGAAACTGTGAAAGAGCACCTGCTGATTACCCGCTACTCGCCCGAGCGCGTGGAAAAAGGCGAAATGCTGTCGGTGCAGGATATTTGCGATATTCTGCGCATCCCGCTCATCGGCGTGATTCCCGAATCGCAAAATGTGTTGCAGGCGTCCAATTCAGGCTCGCCGGTGATTCATCAAAACGATGCCGTGGCCGCTGAAGCCTATAAAGACGTGATTGCCCGCCTGCTGGGCGAAAACCGCGAAATGCGTTTCCTCGATGCCGAGAAGAAAGGCTTTTTCAAACGTTTGTTCGGAGGTTAAGCCATGTCGTTGATTGATTTACTGTTTGGTAAAAAGCAGAAAACCGCCGAAGTGGCACGCGACCGCCTGCAAATCATCATTGCGCAGGAGCGTGTGAAGGCGCAAGGCCCCGATTATCTGCCGACGCTGCAAAAAGAATTGCTGGAAGTGTTGTCGAAATACGTGCATGTGTCGATGGACGACATCCGCATTTCGCAGGAAAAGCAAGACGGTATGGATGTGCTCGAACTCAATATCACCCTGCCAGACCAGAAAAAGGCCTAAACCATGACTCTGACCGAATTGCGTTACATTGTTGCCGTGGCACAGGAGCGCCATTTCGGCCGTGCTGCACAGCGCTGTTTCGTCAGCCAGCCGACGCTGTCGATTGCCATTAAAAAGCTCGAAGAAGAGCTGGCGGTGTCGCTGTTTGACCGCAGCAGCAACGAAGTGCTCACCACCGAAGCGGGTGAGCGCATTGTGGCGCAGGCGCGGCGGGTGTTGGAAGAGGCGGATTTAATCAAGCATTTGGCCAATGAAGAGCAAAACGAGCTGGAAGGCGCGTTTAAGCTCGGTTTGATTTTTACCGTTGCCCCTTATCTTCTGCCCAAGCTGATTGTATCGTTGCGCAAGATTGCGCCGAACATGCCGCTGATGTTGGAAGAAAACTATACGCATGTGCTCACGGAATCGCTCAAGCGCGGCGAGCTTGATGCGGTGGTGGTAGCGGAGCCTTATCAGGAGCCGGGCGTGGTGACGGAGCCGCTGTATGACGAACCGTTTTTTGTGATTGTGCCCAAAGGTCATCATTTTGAAGAACTCGATGCGGTAACGCCGCAATGTCTGGCCGAAGAGCAAGTATTGCTGCTCACCGAGGGCAACTGTATGCGCGACCAAGTGCTCGACAGCTGCTCGGAATTGGCGTCGAAGCAGAAAATCCTCGGTCTCACCAACACCTTGCAGGGCAGCTCCATCAACACCATCCGCCACATGGTGGCCAGCGGCTTGGCCATCAGCGTGTTGCCCGCGACCGCGCTCACGGAAAACGACCACATGCTGTTCAGCATCATTCCGTTTGAAGGCTCCGTGCCGCACCGCCGCGTGGTGTTGGCTTTCCGCCGCAATTTCGTCCGCCCCAAAGCCTTGGCCGCCATCCGCAGCGCCGTATTGGCTTCGCAGTTGAGCGGTGTGAGCTTTGTGGAAGAAAGTTAACGGGTTTGGTATTCAAATAAAGGCCGTCTGAAAGCATATTGCTTTCAGACGGCCTTTTCATATTTCATTCGGGTTCGAGCATGTGTTCAGACGGCCTCAATAAGCAGGCGGCGCTCAAACCGACCAGTCGCCGCCATTATCATTGCCGCTGCCGTTGTTGTTCAGACGGCGGTTATACATCAGCGAAATCAACACCGACACACCCAGCGCGCCAAACACCACCGACAGTGAAATGCCGATGGGAATGTGCACCCATTTCATAATCAGCATTTTCAGGCCGATAAAGCTCAACACAAAAGCGAGGCCAAATTTGAGGAAGACAAAGCGGTCGGCAATATCGGCGAGCAGGAAATACATTGCCCGCAGGCCGAGGATGGCGAAGATATTAGAAGTGAGCACGATAAAGGGGTCGGTGGTGACGGCAAACACGGCGGGGATACTGTCTACCGCAAACACGACATCGCTCAATTCAATCATCACCAATACCAGCAGCAGCGGCGTGGCGATGCGCTTGCCGTTTTCAACGGTAAAAAATTTCTCACCGTGGAAATGGTTGCTGACAGGGATGTGTTTTTTCAGCCAGCCGAGCATTTTGTTTTGCGACAAATCTTCCGCTTCATCGCCGTCGTTTGATTTAATCATTTTTACGCCGGTGTAGAGCAGGAAAGCGCCGAAAAGATACAGAATCCATTCAAATTCGCGCACCAACACCGCGCCGACAAAAATCATCACCGTGCGCAATGCGATGGCACCGAGAACGCCGTAGAGCAGCACGCGGTGTTGGTATTGCGGCGGCACTTTGAAATAGGAAAAAATCATTAAAAACACAAAGATATTGTCGACTGCCAGCGATTTTTCCAGAATGTAGCCAGTGAAAAACTCCAACACTTTTTGCGATGCCACCGCATGGCCGTAGGCTTGGTTGTGCCCCAATTCCCAATACAGCCAGCCTGCAAACGCACACGACACCGCCACCCAGATGCAGGTCCAGGTCAGCGCTTCTTTAACGCTGACTTTATGCGCGCCGTTTTTCTTCAGCGTGAGCATGTCGATGCCGATCATCAGCAGCACGGCAATAAAAAAGACGCCGTAAAACAACGGCGATCCGACGGATGAATGGGCGGTCATGAGGAGGCTTTCATGGGTGGATGCGGTAACGGCAGAGCCGTTTATCTGTGGCGGTATCGTGAATTATAGTGGATTAGATTTGAATCCATACGGCGTTGGTTCGCCTTGTCTTGGTTCAAATGTAATCCACTATATTTATATTCTACTCTATTTCGGGTTTACACAACGGCTTTCTGCTTTATCTGCAAATAGGCCGTCTGAAAGGGTTTGCCCCGTTCAGACGGCCTATGCGTGGGCGATAATGCTTATTCAGGCGCGTGAGCCGCAATCACGGCGTCATCGCATTCCACTGCGTCATCGGCTTGCGCTTCATGTTCGGTTTCAGCGCTTTGCTTCGACGCGGCAGGTTTTTTGGCCGTCTGCGGCAGCCAAACCACCATTTCCCAGCCGGGCGAGCCGGGGATGGGGAAGGCCATGCGGCCGAACGTGCGGTCGCCTTTGGCAGTGTGGAACACATAGCGCAGGCCGATTTTGCTTACATGCTTGTGGCGGCGTTTGCGCTGGAGGCGCTCAAACACGGGGCTGGTGCGGCAATGCTCTTCGATAAACTGCGCCACACCTTCTTCGTGTTGGTGCGCGCGGATGTGTTCGAAAAAACGCCCCAGCCACAACACCACATGCTTTTCCCAATTCTGCACAAACAGGCGGCTGTGTGGGTCGAGCAGGAGATAGTCGATGAAGTTGGTTTGCTGCACCTGTTTGCCGAGCCAATGGGTAAACAGGCGCGAGGCTTCTTTGTTCCAGCACACGCGGTTCCACAGATGGTCGACGACGTAGGCCGGATGCTCCATGCCGTTGAGCAGCTTTTGCAGGTATTTTTGCAATTACTGCTGGGGCACGTCGCCCCATGATTCGGGCTGCCAGCCTGCCTGACGCAATAAAATATCCTGCTCTTCGGCATTGAAACACAAGGTATTCAACACCCGGCGCAGGTGATCGGTGTCGCCTTCTTTGAATTGGCCTTGCTCCAATCTGGCCAGCCAACGCGTGCTCACGCCGCTCAATACGGCCACTTCCTGCTGGCTCAGACCGCTGCGGCGGCTGTTGGTTTCGGGCAAGCCCACATCGGCTGCCTGCAAGGCCAGCCGTTGCTGTTTTACCACTTCTCCCAATTGTTTTAAATTGATTGATTCTGACATGAATAATTTGCTTTCAACGATCTTGATGTTTTATGTAGTTGTTTTAAATTGCCGTCTGTTTGTAACAATTCAGACACAATTAAAACATATTTACATCTTCAGGCAAACACGGCAAATTAATCAAAAAGAATTAGTTAGATAAATCAAACGGGTAATATTTTTTACTTTACGTTTATGACAATCAAGCAGGCTACCAAGCCACGTAAAACATGGTTTTCGCCAATAAAACAATGAATATCATGTGCAGCAAAACCGCGATGTGGATGTATTTCGACCAGCCTGCCGTGAGCGTGCCGCGCCGCATTTTGGTGACGGCAATCATAAAATGCACCAACACGCTGAAAGCCAGCAGCACTTTCAGCACCAACTGCGTGTTGAAAGCGTTGGCCAAAGGGTGGGTAAATGCCGCTGCGTAGCGGTGTGCCATGGTCAGCCCCGATAAAAACAGCGTGGCCACAATCCAAGGCATCACACGGGTGGCGCGGTAGGAGAGGGCTTTTTCCACTTCGCGCCGCGATTCGCGCGACACGCGTTTGCTGTGAATCACCGACAACACCAGCGTTTCAAAAAACACGCCGCCGACAAAGGCGATGGCGCAAAATAAATGGATAATGTGGGCAAGTGCATAAATACTCATCTTGAAGCTTTCTGGAACTTATCTCTGTTTTAACAGTCTTTACGTGCATTAATATACCACTATGCATGATTTGTGCCATACTAAATGCACATTTGTTCCAAACCACACAATATAACTTGGAGACACGATATGAAATCCGTAATCGCAAAAACCGTTGCCCTGCTGATGATTGCAGGCTCTCTGACTGCTTGTGAAAGCATGAGCCGCACCCAACGCAACACCGCCACCGGCGCCGTTGTCGGCGGCGTGGCCGGTAACCTGATTGGCGGCGACACCGGCTCTACCTTGGGCGGCGCTGCTCTGGGTGGCGTAATCGGCAGCCAAATCAACCGCTAAACAATGGAATAGGGTCGGCTCTGATTGAGTTCGACTCTCCTCCACAAAGCCTCAGGCCGTCTGAAACCTTTCAGACGGCCTGAGGCTTTTTTCAATCTGCTTTTGATGTGCAAAAATCTCGGTCGGGTTGCCGGTTTTATTCAGCATTACCCGCAGGCTTTTCACCCAATACCACATAGCGCCCATTAAATTCCGCCGCCAAAGCGCCTGCGCTGTATAGGCGGCAGACCAAGTCGATTTTGCCTTTGCCGCGTTTGGCCAACATATCGCTGCACTTTGCCCATGCCGCTTCATCGCCCGCTTCACAAACCGCGAGCAAATCGCCGACGGCGGGTTTCAGATAGCGGGTATGGCCTTCCTGAATTACGATTTTGCCGTGGTATTCGGGATAGCGCACGTGCACCAGCGACCAGCCGCACAAGGTGGCGGCCAGCGCGATGCTGCCGCCGAAAATGGTGTGGTGGTGGTTTTGGTTGGGTGCAAACGGGGCTGTAAGCGCCACGCGGTCGGGCGAGCTTTCGCTGACGGCCAGTTCGAGCAGGGCGGCGGCGGGGATGTTTTGGTGCAGAAAGGTTTGCAATTGGGCGGGGCGCATGGCTTGCACTTTCGGAGAGAGATAGCGTGATTATATAGGCTGCGGCGTGAAAAACACATGTCGGGCGGAGTTTCAGGCCGTCTGAAAGCGCGTTACAATAGCATGACTTTTCAGACGGCCTGATGATGCCCATGCCTACACCTATTACCCTTGTCTGGTTGCGCCGCGATTTGCGCCTGTTTGACCATACCGCTCTGCAAACCGCCATCCGCCGCGGTTTACCGTTAGCGGCGGTGTTTGTGTTCGACACCGATATTCTCGACGGTTTGCCCGAAGACGACCGCCGCTTGACCTTTATCCACGACAGCCTGAGCGAATTGCAGCAGGCCTTGGCGGAAAAAGGTGTGCCGCTGTGGGTGTTGCATGGGCGCGCGGCCACGGAAATTCCGCGCTTGGCGGCCAAGCTCAATGCGGCGGCGGTGGTGTGTGGCGAAGATTACGAACCGCAGGCGATGGCGCGCGACAATCTGGTGTGGCGCAGGCTCGATGCCGACGGCGGTCGGGTATTGGTGCGCGTTACCGATCAAGTGGCGCTGGCCAAAGCAGCGGTGATGACGCAGCAGGGGCGGTCTTATACGGTATTCACACCATATAAAAAAGCCTGGCTGCAGGCTTGGGCGGCGCAATTCGGTGGTTGGCGGCCTGACGACGATTGGACGGCGCTGGCGGCGCTGCAACAGCATTTGCCCGAAGCTTGTCGCCGTGTGCCGCCGCTGCCCGGGTTGGACAAACTCGGTTTCCGCCGCCAGCCACTGATGGTGCAGGGCGGGGAAGCGGCGGCACAAAAGCAGCTGGGCGAATTTTTGAGCCGCATCGACCGCTACCGCCTCACCCGCGATTTTCCGGCATTTAAAGGCACTTCGCAGCTTTCCCCCTATCTGCGTTTCGGCATGCTTTCGCCGCGTCATTTAATCTATCTGGCGCAGCAGGCCGACAACGAAGGCGCGGCGGCGTGGTTGGGCGAACTGGTGTGGCGCGAATTTTTCCAGCAGCTTCTTTATCATCATCCGCAGGTGGCGGAAGCAAGTTTCCGCGCCGAATACCGCAACTTTGCTTGGGAAAACAATGCGGAATGGCTGGCGCGCTGGCAGGCGGGGCAGACCGGTTATCCGATTGTAGATGCGGCCATGCGCCAGCTCGCCGCCAGCGGCATGATGCACAACCGTTTGCGCATGATTGCCGCCAGCTTTCTGGTGAAAGATTTGCTCATCGACTGGCGCTTGGGCGAGGCTTGGTTTGCGCGGCAGCTGCTGGATTATGATTTGGCCGCCAATAACGGCAACTGGCAATGGGCGGCGGGCACGGGTTGCGATGCCCAGCCCTGGTTCCGCATTTTCAACCCCTTGCTGCAATCGCAGAAATTCGACCCCGACGGCCAATACATCCGCCGCCACGTGCCCGAATTGGCGCACTTGGGCAAAGACGTGATTCACGCGCCGTGGTTGGCCAAAGCCAGTATCGACACCCACGGCTATCCCGCGCCGATGATCGAGCATGCGGCGCAGCGCGAAAAAGCGCTGGCCTTGTTTAAAGCGGCAGAAAGGCCGTCTGAAAGCCGTTAATTTTTCAAACAAACTTATCGGAGCCGTTTTGACAAACGGTTTTGGAAATTCAGGAGCAGAGCGTATGCCGACGCCTTATTTGTTGAACCCGCAGCCCTACCGTAATCTTGCGGCCTTTATCGCCATTGTCGGCTCGATATTGCTGTGGCGCTACCAAGCCGAGCAGGGCATGGCTGCGTTTGCGGCGGTGGTATTGCTGTTTGCCGGGGCGCTGGCGGCGATTGCCGCAGTGGTATTGGCGCTGCGGCAGCGCGATGCGGCCACCGTGATTCAGGGGTTGTTGTTGATGCTCTGGCAAATCGGCTTTCCCTTGTTGCTGATGTCGAAACTTTATCATCAGGCCGTCTGAACGCCATGCAAACATCCAACCGTATCCACCTGTGGTTTGCCGAGCTGGCCGACCGCTGGTTCACACCCTATAAGCGCTATCGTCACAGCCGCCTGATTCATGCCGTGCGCCTCGGCGTGGCTGTGTTAGCGGCCACCCTGATTGCCCGAGGCTTCAAGCTTGAACACGGCGAATGGGTAGCCATCACGGTGTTTGTGGTGCTCGGTATGCTGCAATTTCAGGGCGCTATTTATTCCAAAGCGGTGGAGCGGCTGCTGGGTACATTAATCGGTTTGTGTGTAGGCTTGGCTTTATTGTGGCTCAACCAACACTATTTCCACAACGGCTGGCTGTTTTACCTCTGCCTAATGCTGTTGAGTGCCGCCGCGGGTTGGAGCGCACTCGGTAAAAGCGGCTATATGGCCATGTTGGCGGGGCTGACCATCTGCATGCTTTTGGGCGAAGAGGGTAGCGACTGGCTCGGCGGCAGCATGATGCGCGCGCTCAATGTGGTGATTGGTGCCGCGGTTGCTTTGACCGCCGCGCGTATTGTGCCGCTCAAATCCACTCTGATGTGGCGCTTTATGCTGGCCGACAACTTAACCGCCTGCAGCCACCAGCTCGCCGAAATCACCAGCAGCAAAAGCGTGCCGCGCGAGCGTTGGTTTGCCTTGCTGGAAGAACAAAAAGCCATCAACGCGCGCATGGTCAAAAGCCGCCCGCTGCTGGCTGCCGTTTCGCAGGAAAGCAAAATCAGTAAAGGCGTGATGGAAAACATCCAACACAGCCACCGCACCATCGTCAGCAGCATCGAGCTGCTGCTCAACGCCGTGCCCCAACTGCCCAAACCGCGCCTGAGCCTGGCGGAGGAAAAGCTGTTGAGCCGTCATTTTTTCAGCCTCCAACACGACCTGCGCCTCACCGCCCACCTGCTCAAAGGCAGCTACGCCCGCCACTTCCAGCCCGACGCCGAAACCGAAAATGCCGTGCGCGCGCTGGCCGTCAAACTGCCGTTTGAATGGCAGGGCTTTATCTGGCTCAGCCTCAACATCCGCCTCGAATTATTCACCCTCGTCACCCTGCTGCAACACAGCCGCGAACGCTGGCTGGAGCGGCGCGAACTGAAACGCTATGTGGCTAAAACCGGCGATGGCAGCCACGCCGCCAAACCACGCCGTTTTCCTACCGTGGTTTATCGATATTTGCTGAAACAGCGGCGGAAGTAGAAAGGAAGCAGGGGCGGAATAGGGCGGCAAACCGTGAGGCTTGCTTTCGCCTGAATTTCCATCTATGCAGCTGTATGGTGAGCAAATACCGTGTATGTAAATGCTACTTTAAAAGCCGTCTGAAAGCTAAAATCTTTCAGACGGCCTTTTACTGTATGTAAAGAGGCCGTCTGAAAATATTTAAATGATTTATTTTGCAGCATTATAGTGAATTAAATTTGAACCAGTACAGCGTTGGGTTCGCCTTGCCGTACTAGGTGTACTGTCTGCGGCTTCCCGCCTTGTCCTGATTCAAATTTAATCCACTATATTTTTTATCCCGCGCATCAGAAAACCGATGTCGAAGCCGTCTGAATGCCTATTTCACACAGCATACTATACCAATGGAATGTGACATCGCTATCTGAATGTGTTAAGGTAAATTTACTCATTCATTCTTATCACGAATATTTTCAGACGGCCTCTGCCGCAGAAAAACGCTTCGTGGTGCTGCCTCGCGGACCCATTATCAAAAGGAACAGCATGACTCTGCACACAGCTTACATCAACGGCCGCTACACCGCGCCGAATCCCGCCGCCGACACTTTCGTCAGCATCAATCCCGCCAACGGCGAAACGCTCGCCACCATCCAGCAAAGCAGCTCGGCAGAAATCGACGCCGCTGTGGCCGCTGCCCGCGCCGGACAGAAAATCTGGGCGGCGATGACGGCGGTCGAACGCAGCCGCATCTTGCTCAAAGCGGTTGCGATTTTGCGCGAGCGCAATGATGAATTGGCGCGGTTGGAAACGCTCGATACCGGCAAACCGCTTTCGGAAACGCTGTATGTGGATGTGGTCACCGGTGCGGATGTGATTGAATATTACGCCGGATTGGCCGCCGCGCTCGAAGGCCGCCAGATTCCGCTGCGCGATACCAGTTTTGTCTATACCCGCCAAGAGCCGCTCGGCGTGGTGGCGGGCATCGGCGCGTGGAATTACCCGATTCAGATTGCGATGTGGAAAGCCGCGCCGGCGCTGGCCGCAGGCAATTCGATGGTGTTCAAACCCAGCGAAGTCACGCCTTTGGGCGCGCTTAAGTTAGCGGAGATCTTCACCGAAGCCGGGCTGCCCGATGGGGTGTTTAACGTGGTGCAAGGCGATTACCGCGTTGGCACGGCATTGAGCGAGCACGCCGACATTGCCAAAGTTTCCTTCACCGGCGGCGTGGCCACCGGCAAAAAAGTGATGGCGCAGGCCGCCGCTTCGAGCCTGAAAGACGTGACCATGGAATTGGGCGGCAAATCGCCGTTGATTGTGTGCGCCGATGCCGACATCAATCTGGCCGCCGACATCGCCATGATGGCCAATTTCTACAGCTCCGGCCAAGTGTGCACCAACGGCACGCGCGTGTTTGTGCCCGTTAAGCTGAAAGAAGCGTTTGAAGCAGCGGTGTTGGAACGGGTGGCGCGCATCAAAATCGGCGATCCGCTCGACACCCACACCAATTTCGGCCCGCTGGTGAGCTTCCCACACATGGCCAAAGTGCTCGCCTACATTGAAAAAGGCCAACGCGAAGGCGCGCGTCTACTGGCTGGCGGCAATCGTTTGCAGCATCCGCCGTTTGACGAAGGCGCTTACGTTGCCCCCACCGTGTTCACCGACTGCCTCGACGACATGAGCATCGTGCGCGAAGAAATTTTCGGTCCGGTGATGAGCATCCTCAGCTACACCACCGAAGAAGAGGCCATTGTGCGCGCCAACGCCACCGAATACGGCCTCGCTGCCGGTGTGGTGACGCCCGATTTGAAACGCGCCCACCGCATCATCGGCCAAATCGAAGCAGGCATCTGCTGGATCAACAGTTGGGGCGAATCCCCCGCGCCAATGCCCGTGGGCGGCTACAAACAATCCGGCATCGGCCGCGAAAACGGCGTGCAAACGCTGCTGCACTACACGCAGACCAAATCGGTGCAGGTGGAATTGGGTGACTTTGTGTCGGTATTTTGAGGCCGTCTGAAATGAATATCCGCTATTGGTTTGTGCTGTTAAATTTGTGTTTGCCCACTGCTTATGCCGACACCCCGTTTATGCTGCTCAAAGATACGGATGGGGTGGTGAATGTGCGCGATGCCCGCAATCCGATAACGGTTATTGCCCGGTTGCGCACGCCGCAAGTGGTGGCTTCTTACGGGGCGGAATATCCCGAACACAAGCAATATCATCTCATCAACTACCGCGCCAAGCAGGATGTGTCCGCATTTCACCGCTACGCCGCACTCAATCCGCCCGCAGGCTTGGTACACAACAGCCGCTTGCAGGCGCTCGACAGTTTGCCGCAGTTTGAAGCGGTCCAACAAAACGGACAGCAAACCTTTCGCCACGGCAACAGCCGCATCGAAATCCGCTATGAGCCATTAAATCCCGAACGCCACCGCCTCGGCAGCTTGAAAAACGGCGCATATCACACGCTCGACGGCCAGCCGTTTTTCGGTTTTGAAGGCAGCATCAGCGTGGCGCAACGGCAACGCTTGGCGGAAGACCTGATTCGGCTGATTCAGTCGATTAGCGTGCAACATCAAGGCCGAACCATGCATTTTCCACCCGCAGCAGTTAAGCAGATGCTGGGCTTTCGGGTTCAAGGTGTGGCTGTCGGCGATGAGGATACTTGGTATCTGTATGGCAGCGGCGGCGACGGAGCCGGCGCTTATCATAGCGTATGGACTTTGAAACAAGGCCGCCCGACCAACCAATTTATTTGGTCTTATTAAATCAATGTTTCAGACAGGCTTTAAAGCCTGTCTGAAAAAAAGGATGGGACATCATGACTTTCAAACCCGCTTACGACTACATCATCATCGGTGCCGGCAGCGCAGGCAATGTGTTGGCCGCGCGCCTCACGGAAGACGCCAACGTTTCCGTGCTGCTGCTCGAGGCCGGCCTGCCCGACTACCGCCTCGATTTCCGCACCCAAATGCCCGCCGCGCTGGCGATGCCGCTGCAAGGCACCACTTACAACTGGGGCTACAAAACCGACCCCGAGCCGCATATGAACAACCGCATCATGGATTGCGGCCGCGGCAAAGGCTTGGGCGGCTCCTCGCTGATTAACGGCATGTGTTATATCCGTGGCAATGCGCTCGATTTCGACCATTGGGCGCAAAAGCCCGGGCTGGAAAATTGGCGTTATCTCGATTGTTTGCCGTATTTTAAAAAAGCTGAAAACCGCGATGCAGGCGAAAATGCCTATCACGGCGCAGGCGGTCCGATTGACGTCACCACCGCCAAAGCAGGCGTGAATCCGCTGTTTGAAGCGATGATACAGGCAGGCGTGGATGCCGGTTATCCGCGCACCGATGACCTTAACGGCTACCAACAAGAAGGCTTCGGCCCGATGGATCGTTTCGTCACCGCCAACGGCCGCCGCGCCTCTACTGCACGCGGTTATCTCGATGCCGCCAAACAACGCGACACGCTCACCATCGCCACCGGCGCGCTCACCATCGCCACCGGCGCGCTCACCGATGTGATTCTGTTTGACGGCAAACGTGCGCGCGGCGTGCGCTTTGAGCATCACAAACAAATGCACAGCATCGAAGCGCGCAAAGAAGTTATCCTCTGCGGCGGCGCGATTGCCTCGCCGCAAATCCTGCAACGCAGCGGCATCGGCCCCGGCGCGTGGCTGGCTGAAGCAGGTGTGAGCGAAATCCTCGATTTACCCGGCGTGGGCAACAACCTGCAAGACCACCTCGAATTGTATATGCAATACGAATGCACCCAGCCCGTTTCCATCGCCCCCGCAACCAATTGGTGGAACAAACCCGCCATCGGCGCACAATGGCTGTTTCAAGGTACGGGCTTGGGCGCGACCAACCATTTTGAAGGCGGCGGCTTTATCCGCAGCCACGAAAAATTCGCCTGGCCAAACATCCAATACCACTTCCTGCCAATTGCCGTGCGCTACGACGGCCGCAACGCCAGCAAATCCCACAGCTTCCAAGCACACGTCGGCTCCATGCGCTCGCTCAGTCGTGGCCGCATCAAGCTCAAATCACGCAACCCTGCCGAGCATCCGAGCATTTTGTTCAACTACATGAGCCACGAGCAGGATTGGGAAGAATTCCGCGCCGCCATCCGCCTCACCCGCGAAATCATGAACCAACCCGCGCTTGATCCTTATCGCGGCAAAGTTATCACGCCGTCTGAAAGCCTGCAAAGCAACGCCGAGCTGGATGAATATGTGCGCAACCACGCCGAAACCGCTTATCACCCCTCCTGCACTTGCGCCATGGGCGAAGGCAACGATGCCGTGGTCGACGCACAAGGCCGTGTGCACGGCATAGACGCCTTGCGCGTGGTCGATGCTTCAATCATGCCCGACATCATCACCGGCAACCTCAATGCCACCACCATCATGCTGGCCGAAAAAATCGCCGACCAAATCCGCGGGCGCGCCCCGCTGCCGCCTTCCGATGCCGAATATTATGTGGCGGGCGATGCGCCGGTGCGTGGGGAAGCAAAGCGGTGATAAAGTTTCAGACGGCCTTTAAGCATCGTCAGGCCGTCTGAACTGTATAAAC
>CAYVIS010000022.1:0-16865 GCA_964451565.1 uncultured Neisseria sp. | reverse complement strand
GCCCTGCAAAGCAACAACGCCCAAGGCGAATACTACCTCACCGACCTGATTGCGCTGGCCAATTCAGACGGCATCAACGTCCATCCCGTGCAGGTGCGCGCCAGCCACCTTGCCGCAGGCGTCAACAACAAAGTGCAGTTGGCCGAATTGGAGCGCATTTTCCAAAGCGGCCAAGCCGACGAATTGCTCAAAGCAGGCGTGACCCTGCGCGACCCCGCCCGTTTCGATTTGCGAGGCCGTCTGAAACACGGCCAAGACGTGGTGATTGATGCCAACGTGGTGATTGAGGGCAACGTAGAGTTGGGCGACGACGTACACATCGGCCCCAACTGCGTGATTAAAAACGCCAAAATCGGCGCAGGCACGCACATCGAAGCCTTCTCGCATCTGGAAGACTGCGAAATCGGCGAACGCGCCCACATCGGCCCTTACGCCCGTTTGCGCCCCAACGCCAAGCTCGCCGACGAAGTGCATATCGGCAACTTTGTCGAAGTGAAAAACACCACCATCGGCCAAGGCAGCAAAGCCAACCACCTCACTTATTTGGGCGATGCCGAAATTGGCAGCAAAACCAACATCGGCGCAGGCACCATCACCGCCAACTACGACGGCGTGAACAAATACAAAACCGTTATCGGCGACGAAGTGCGCATCGGCTCCAACAGCGTATTGGTTGCCCCCGTTACCATCGGCAACCGCGCCACCACCGGTGCAGGCAGCGCCATCACCAAAGCCTGCCCCGAAAACCAACTCGCCCTCGCCCGTGCCCGTCAAACCATCATCGAAGGCTGGGTACGCCCCGAAAAACCGGCGAAAAAATAAAGCAGCGGTTCAGACGGCCTTTGCGGTTTGACGCTATCTTACACAGGCCGTCTGAAACCATTGCCTGATGCGGCCGTCTGAATACAGGGTATTGTGTATTGCAGAATCAACCCGCTTTCAGACGGCCTGAGATTTTTGCAAAAAAAGAATATGCGTCGCTCCTGCGCAGGCGCGACAAAAAATTGCCGTAGCGTGGGCTCTGCCCAAGAACAACCTGTCCCATAACCCAAGCCGTCTGAAAGCAGAGTATCGCACTGCAAACCGATATGTTTTCAGACGGCCTAACCCTTCCCCGCCTGTTTGACCGAGAGTCGGCAAACAAGCATTTTTATAAAACGTTGATACTAAGGAACTTTTATGTGCGGTATCGTAGGCGCCATCCGCGCCAACCACAATGTTGTGGATTTTCTCACAGACGGCCTCAAACGCTTGGAATACCGAGGCTATGACTCATCCGGCATCGCCGTGCAGACCGGCGAAAAAATCACCCGCGTGCGCCGCGTCGGCCGCGTGCAGCTGATGGAAGACGCCGCCCGCGAAAAAGGCGTGCACGGCCATATCGGCATCGGCCACACCCGTTGGGCAACCCACGGCGGCGTGACCGAGCCCAACGCCCACCCGCACATTTCCGGCGGCCTGATTGCCGTGGTGCACAACGGCATCATCGAAAACTTCGAAGCCGAACGCGCGCGCCTGCAAGGCTTGGGCTACCAATTCGACTCGCAAACCGACACCGAAGTCATCGCCCACAGCGTCAAACACGAATACGAACAAAACGGCCACGACCTTTTCGCCGCCGTTCAAGCCGCCTGCGCCCGTTTTCACGGCGCCTACGCCATCGGCGTGATGGCCGACGACAACCACACAGAAATGGTGGTGGCACGCATGGGCTGCCCGTTGCTGGTGGCATTCGGCGACCAAGAAACCTTCATCGCCTCCGACGTTTCCGCCGTCATCGCCTTCACCCGCCGCATTTCCTATCTGGAAGACGGCGACATCGCCCTGCTCACCGCCGACGGCATCCAAAAGCTGATGGACAAAGACGGCCAAACCGCAACCCGCAACGTGAAAGTATCCGAACTCTCACTTGCCTCGCTCGAACTCGGCCCCTACAGCCACTTCATGCAGAAAGAAATCCACGAGCAGCCGCGCGCGATTGCCGACACCGCCGAAGTGTTTCTCGACGGCGGCTTCAACCCCGAAAACTTCGGTGAAAACGCCCGTGAAGTGTTTGCCGACATCGACAGCATCAAAATCCTCGCCTGCGGCACCTCTTACTACTCGGCGCTGACCAGCAAATACTGGCTCGAAAGCATCGCCAAAATCCCCTGCGACGTCGAAATCGCCAGCGAATACCGCTACCGCGACGTGATTGCCAACCCGCGCCAACTGGTGATTACCATCTCCCAATCCGGCGAAACCCTCGACACCATGGAAGCGCTGAAATACGCCCAATCGCTCGGCCAAAATCACAGCCTCTCCATCTGCAACGTGATGGAATCCGCCCTGCCGCGTGAGAGCGAACTGGTGCTCTACACCCGCGCCGGTGCCGAAATTGGCGTTGCTTCCACCAAAGCCTTCACCACCCAACTGGTGGTCTTGTTCGGCTTGGCGGTGACCTTGGGCAAACTGCGCGGCCACGTCAGCGACGAGCAGGCGCAAGCCTACACCGAAGAGCTGCGCCAACTGCCCGGCAGCATCCAGCATGTGCTCAATCTCGAGCCGCAAATCGCCGCTTGGGCGCAAAAATTCTCTAAGAAAAACAGCGCCCTCTTCCTCGGTCGCGGCATCCACTACCCGATTGCCCTCGAAGGCGCGCTGAAGCTGAAAGAAATCACCTACATTCACGCCGAAGCCTACCCCGCAGGCGAGCTGAAACACGGCCCGCTGGCGCTGGTGGACGAAAACATGCCGGTGGTGGTGATTGCCCCCAACGACGTGCTGCTGGATAAAGTGAAAGCCAATATGCAGGAAGTCGGCGCGCGCGGCGGCGAATTGTTTGTATTTACCGACCTCGACAGCAACTTCAACGAAAGCGAAGGCGTGCACGTTATCCGCACCCCGCGCCACGCAGGCGTGTTGTCGCCGATTGTGCACACCATCCCCGTGCAATTGCTCTCTTACCACGCCGCACTGGCACGCGGCACCGATGTCGACAAACCGCGTAATTTGGCCAAATCGGTAACGGTGGAATAAGGCATCGTTGCGGATAAAATCGTCAAAGGCCGTCTGAAACTGTGTTTGGGTTTCAGACGGCCTTTTTGTATAGTGAATTAGAAATACAATAGTTCATACATTCAGGTGGCTGAGCTTGTCGAAGCCATGCACAGATTCAAGGGAGGCTTCGACAAGCTCAGCCACCTGTTTTGATTTTCACGATATATCAATGTTCAGATTCAATTCTAATCCACTATATTTCGCCGAACAACAATAAATCCGTCATTGTCGGGCTTGACCCGACAATCCAGTCAGTCAGATTGCAGTAACCTCCAATATTTCAGACGGCCACAAACTGGATTGTCGGGTCAAGCCCGACAATGACGAAGTGGTGGGTTATTGTTGGATGTCGCTGATAGAAAATTAGAAATAAAACAGTTCAATATCAATGCTGGATCACAGCCGGAGGCCGTCTGAAAGCGTTTACGGAAGTTAGGATGAATCTTTCGGCATGATGCCGTTTATCGGGCAATCTCAAACGATATAGTGAATTAAATTTGAACCAGTACAGCGTTGGGTTCGCCTTGCCGTACTAGGTGTACTGTCTGCGGCTTCCCGCCTTATCCTGATTCAAATTTAATCCACTATAAAAAAGCAGGCAACCCGGTCAATCGGTTTGCCTGCTTTTCAGACGGCCTCAAGCTTAGTCGAAGCGGATGGTGTATTTCAACTCGCCGCCCCATGAGCGGCTGCCGACACGGGCGATGGCTTGGATGGCGCGGGTGAGCTGGTATACGAGTTTCACCGATTGTTCGGCGCTTTCGATACCGTATTCGTAGCCGAGATAGAGCTCGTTGGAAAGCTGTTTGCCGACGGTGAGCACTTGCTCTGCGGGGTTGAGCTCGCCGGTTTGGGCGTTGCGGCTGCGGCGGCTGGTGAAGCCGAAGTCGTCGACCAGGCCGATGCGGTCGTTGATTTCGCCCGCCAAGAGCGCGCCTGCGGCGGCGGAGAGAGCGGCTTCGTCGCCGTCGCTGCCGCTGCTGGCGCGGTTGAGAATCAGCCAGGAGAGTTTGTCTTTTTCGCTCATCGGCTCATCGGCCACGAGGGTGATGCGCGGGTTGTTGAGGTTGCCCAATACTTCCACGCCCGCGCCCACCGGCGAGAGGCGGCGCTCGGCGCGGATGTTGAGGTTGGGGTTGGACAGCGGGCCGACGAAGGAAATGCTGCCTTTGCTGATTTCCAAATCCTGTCCGTAGGCTTTGTAGCGCCCTTTCACCACGCTGACGGTGCCGATGCCCAAGACTTCTTGGCCGGGGTTGGCCACCAAGTTGAGCTGGCCGCCGAGGGTTACGTCGAGGCCTTCGCCGCTGAAGCGCACGGCGTTGTTCAAATCGAGGGTCAGGTTCATGCTGATCAGGGTCGGCGAAACGGCTTCTTTCGGCGGCTCGCCCAACACCACGACATCATCGCCCAAGGTCGGCATGCCGCCTTTTTGGAAGCCGAAATGGCCGGAATCGGCGCGCAGGGTGCCGGTGAGGGTGACGCCGTTGGCTTCGGTGTAGAGCATTTTGGCGTCGCCGCTGAGGGTGAGGCGGCGGTTGTGTTGGTCGAGGGTGTTGTAGTGGTCGAACACGGCGGTCACGTCGACATCGGGCGAGCTGCCGACCAGGCCGACGCTGCCGTTGAGGGTGACGGTGCCGCCGCGTTGGAAGCGCAGGCTGTCGATATACCAGCGCTGGCCTTGCAGGCGCGAGCGCAGGCTGCCGTTATCGAGAATCAGGCCGAGGTCGCGGTTGCGGTAGTAGAGGTTGTCGCCGTTGAGGGTGCCGTTAAGCTGCGGCTCGCCCACACGCCCGCCGATGGTGGCGTTGCCCATCAGGCTGCCGCGCAGGGTTTGGCCGACGGGCAGGAAATTGCGGAAGCTTTCCAGATTGGGGGCGCTGATGCGCAGGCTGCCGTTGATGGGGGCTTGGCTGATGTCGTTGCCGAACTGCTGGCTGATGACGACGTTGCCGTTGACGTTGCCGTAGGCGGTAACGCCGTCGAGCACGCTGTCGATGCGGCCGTTTTGGAAGCGGGTGTTGAGCGAGAGCGCGCCCAAGCCGAGCACTTGTTTGCGGTGCGGCAGAATCACGTCACCGCTTTGGCGGCGGATATTCAGATAACCGCGCGCGTTTTGGCTGTACGACAAATCCCAGTCGCCGCTGAGCACGAGATTATGCTCCACCGGTGGGGTGTAGAAGTTGTGCAGTTCGGAAACGGCGAGGTTGCTGGCGCTGCCTTTGGTGGTGATGCCGTTTTGCTTATCCCACACGAAGTTTTCCAGATTGAGGCTGCCGCCCATCGCTGCCCAACGTGCGGCGCTCATGGCCACGCGTTCGGCACCGGCCTCCAAGGCCATGCGGTTTTGCAGCCTGAGGTTGAAGGCGCCGCTGATGTCGAGCGCGGCTACCGTGCCTTTCCATTGGTTTTGGTCGGAGAGGCCGCCGCTTGCGTTGACTTCGAGTTTGTAGTGTTCGCCTGCCAGCGCCATGCTGCTGCCGCCGCGGATGGTGTGGTTGCGGCCTGTGCCTTTGATAAACAGGTTGACCGCGTCAATCACGGTCGGCTCGTTTTGGCCGGGAATAATGATGCGGTTGCCTTTGAGCTCGATGTCGACGGGGCGGCTGTAGTCGGGCGAGCCTTGCAGTTTGAAATCCAAATCGTTGACTTGCGCCACGCCGCTCAGGCGCAGGTTGCGCGCTTGGCCGCTGAGATTGGCTTCGATTTTTTTCGGTTCGCCCGCCACATAGCCTTTGGCGGTTACCAAACCACTAAGGCCGAAGCCGAATTTGTCCAGCTCGGGGGCGTTGATGTCGAGGTTGAGGCGGTCGCCTGCTTTGCCGAAGCTGCCGTTGCTCTTGATGCTGTTGCGCCCCAGCAGGATGTCGGCCACGGCGCGGGAAAGGTGTTCGTTTTCATACACCACATCGGCGCTGCCGCGCAGGGGCACGCCGGAGAGCATGCTTTGGCCGAACTGCATTTTGCCGCTGTATTTGTTGTTGGTCAGCTCGCCATCGACGTCGATGTCGCCGTTGACGCGGCCGACGGGGAATTGGGCATTGAGTTTGGACGGGTTGAAGTTTTTGCTGTTGACGCTTAATTGCAGTTTTTGGTTTTGAAACAGCTCCAACGAGCCTTGGGCGTTGAGTTCGCCGCCGTCGGTGGGCAGAATCTGCACTTTTTTCAGCAGCAGCGTCTGCTGGCCGAGCGCGGTGTCGGTTTGCAGCTGCATCAGGCCGGTGCTGACGGCGTTGCCGGTGTCGAATGTCCAAGCGGTTTCCGGATCGCGGTAGCTGCCTTTGACGCTGATGTCGCCGTTGAGGCTGCCCGCCAACTGCTGCTGCACCGCATCGGGCGCGGTGATGTTGTTGAGCAGGGCGGTGAGGTCGAGCTGCTCGGCGGCGGTGTCGACGGTGCCCGACAGCGTGACCGTGCCTTTTTGCAGCAGGGTGGCGGTGGCGGCGGGAATGTTGACCAAGCCGGCATCGTTGACGGTGAAATCGGCCAGCAGCGTGCGCACGGGAATGCCGTTGGCGTCGGCGGGGGCTGCGGCGTGGTTGGCCAAGTCAATCGAGCCTTCCAGCGCCAAGCCTTGGGTAAACGCAGGCACCACGGTGGCGTCGAAATCGAGGTTGGCTTTGGGCAGGCTTTTCAGAAACGCCTGCGGATTGATGCCGACGCCTTTCATTTCGATGTGGTCGATTTTGTCGTTGAGCGTTTCGGCAAACGGATGCAGCGCAGATGAGGCGGTGAGGCTGATGTCGTTGCCCGCCAGCCCCACGTGCAGGCCGATGTCGCGCAGGCTGCCGTTGAGGATAATCTGGTTTTCCACCGCCACATCGTCCAGCACGCCGGTGGTGTCGATTTGGCCTGCCAGCGCAAATGGTGAAGCGGTGGCCAGCGAGAGTTCGCCGCCCGACTGGCTCCACGGCGTTTGCAGCGACAGCAGCTTGAGACGGTGGCCGTCTGAAACGTTATAAACGTAGTTGGCGCGCGCCATGTTGGCGAAAATATTGTCTTCACGGCCGCTGCTGATTTGGCCGACTTCGATGCTGTCGATTAACACTTCCAGCGGTAAATCGACGCTTTCAGGCAGGCCTTGGCCGGGCTGTTTTTCTTTAGGCGGGGTGTCTTTGGCGGTGATGTGGATGTCGCCCGCGGCAATGCGGTTGATGTGCAGCTTTTTCTGCCACAATTCCTGCGGCTGCCAGCTAAATACAAAGCTGCTGATGTCGAGGTCGGCGCCTTCGGTTTCGATGCGCCATTCGTCGCCGTTGAAGCCTTTGAGCAGGGTGCCGTTGAGGTTTTTGGAGGTGATGTTGACGCCGAACCAAGCGGGCAGCCGGTAGAGGCCGAAGCGCAGGCCGGATTCGGTCGACACCAGCCAGGCGGCAAACCCGGCCAGCAACAACAGCGCCAACACCATGCCCAGCAGCATGCCGCGCAGCCAGCGTTTTTTACGTTTGCTGCCGGGTGCGGGTGCAGATTGCTTGTGGTCGGCCTCGGGGCTTTCAGACGGCCTGTCGGGAGTATCGTTGTATTGCGTCATCATGTTTAAAAGCGGGTTCCTAAGCTGATGTGCCAGCGCAGTTTTTTGTCGTTGTGGCCGTAGGCGATGTCGAACGAGAATGGGGCAACCGGGCTGAACCAGCGCACGCCCAAGCCGGTGCCGTGTTTCATTTCCATCTCTTTAAAATTGTGGGCGGCGTCGCCCATGTCGTGGAAGACGGCGGCCGAGAAGCTTTTGGTTACCGGATATTGGTATTCGAAGCTCGCCACCGCCAGCGCGCGCTCGGGCAGCACCGAATCGTTGGGGCCGGCCAGGCCGATGCTGTCGAGCTCGTAACCGCGCACCGATGTAGCGCCGCCGGTGCGGAATTGCAGTGAAGAGGGCACGTCTTGGTCGTCTTTGGCATACACATAGCCTGCCTGGCCGCGCACGATAAAGGTGCCGATTTTTTTGTTTTCAGGGGTGAAGAAATAGCCCGCCCGCCCGGTGGCACGCGCGACATAGGTGGACGACAGCAGCGTGCCCAAGGTGGAGCCGATTTTGCCGTCGAGGTAATAGCCGTTTTCCGGACGCAATTCGGTTTCGATGCTTTGGCGCTTCCACGAGGCGGTGAGCATGGTGGCGTGGCTGCGGCCCAAGTCGTAATTGGTGTCGGGCACGCGGCGGCTTTCGGTGATGTATTCGAGGCCGATGCGCGATTCGATGTTGTTGCGGTCGCGCACGCGCCAGATGCCGCTGGTGAGCGCGTTTTTCTCCAGTTTTTGAGTGGTGGAGCGGGTGTAGGCGACGTTGGTGGTCCAATAATGGCCGTTGTTGTTGCGCGGCTGGCTGATACCGGCGGCCACGGTGGTTTCGTATTTGTCGGCGTCGACCACCACCGAGCCGATGTAGCCGCGGTTGAAGAGGTTGTAGTAATCATAGCCGACGCGGCCGCCGGGGCCGTATTCGGAATCATAGCGTATGCCCACTTCGAGCTTCTGCCGCTTCACTTCCGACACCGCCACTTTCACAGGCACGCGGTCATCCTGCATATTGTCGAAATCGGCCTGCACCGACGCGCCCGAATAATGGCCGTCCTGCTCCAGCGCCTGCTGGTAGTCGAGCAGTTTGTCCAAATCATAAGGCGAGCCGGGTTGGAAATGCGCCAGCCCGCGCACTACGCTTTCCGGATAGCGTTTGGTGCCGCTGATTTCGAAGTCGCCGAAATAAACCGGCTGCTTGCTGTCGACCACCACATTCAAATCGGCTTTGTTGCTGTTGGGGTCGACCGTGGCCTGCGAATGGGTCATCTGCGCCAACGGGTATTTTTTGCGCGTTACCGCCGAGAGCACCGAGCCTTTGCTGCTGCTCCATTCGCTCTGACTGAAAGCATCGCCCACCGGCAGCGACCAGTTGCCCATCGCGTTTTTATAATAGAGCGGCAAATCATCGTCTTGCAGCACATCGCCCACAATCGCCACGCTCACATTGTCGATGTGCGTTTGCGGCCCCGTGTTGACCCGCACCACATAGCCTTCCCCCGCAGGTGCAACGTTGACGGTGCCGTTGAAATAGCCGCGGGTTTTTATCATGGTCTGCACATGTTCGGGCGCATCTTCGGCCAGAAAGCCCGCCTGCTCGCGGTCGAGCACTTCCTGCTGCTGCTGGGTAATCAGCGGCAGGTATTCTTCGAGCATGGCTTTGACTTCGCTGTTGTCGGTTTGGATGTCGACCGGATATTTCAGCGGCAGCACCTTGCCGTCGTCGGCGTCGCTTTCCGGCGCAGCGCTGCCCGCCGCCGGCACATAATCTTCGGCTTTCGGCTCGGCAGCAAACGCTTGCGCGCAGGCGAGGGAAAGAGTGGTCAACAAAAAGGCACAAGTGTGTTTATTCATGTAACTCAAATCGGGAGAATGCGGTTGGGTTTTGGCGGGCAAAATCGCTGCATAAACAATATTGAAGCATCCGGCGCAGAATATTGTCAGCTGCGATTCTAACATTATTTCTCTATGACCGAGGCCGTCTGAAACAGTTTTACCGCCGCCGCCGCCATATTTTTTCCGCACAGGCTTTCAGACGGCCTCAGTTGGTAATGCAACGGCGGATGATTGTCGACAATGCCATGATTTTTGTTGACAATTTAATTTCAACTTGTAGCGTAAAATCTGCCATATTTCAATATTTGTTGCTGAATATGGATTTAATCCAAAAAATTATTTCAATATATTATCGTCAATCGGCGTTTTGTGTTATTTTTAACATCGTTATGCCCGAATATAGCATTTTATTTTACAATATTATCTTTTCTTAACATATTTAAAGGAATCATCATGGCAGGCGGAAATCCGATTCTTGGCGGGCTGGCCCGTATCAGCCTGGTCAAGCAGATTGTGGTCGGCTTGGTGCTGGGTATTTTGTTGGCATGGGTGTCGCCCGCAGCCGGTTTGGCCGTGGGCCTGCTCGGCAGCCTGTTTGTCGGTGCGCTGAAAGCGGTGGCACCGGTGCTGGTGTTTGTGTTGGTGATGAGCGCCATCGCCCAACACCAAAAAGGCAACGAAGCCTACATCAAGCCGATTATTGTGCTCTACATCATCGGCACTTTCTTGGCCGCGCTTTCGGCGGTGGTTGCCAGTTTTGCATTCCCGACCGAAATCATTTTGGTGCCGACCGACGGTGTGGACGTGACCCCGCCCTCCGGTATCATCGAAGTATTGAAAACCTTGCTGATGAATCTGGTGGCCAACCCGATTAACGCGCTGGCCAACGCCAACTACATCGGGATTCTGGCGTGGGGTTTGGTCATCGGTGCCGCACTGCGCCATGCCTCGGAAAACACCCGTCTGATGGTGGCCGATTTGGCCGATGCCGTTTCCACTGTGGTGAAATGGGTGATTCGTTTTGCGCCCTTAGGTATTTTCGGTCTGGTGGCTTCTACCATTGCCGAAACCGGTTTCGGTGCGCTGGCCAGCTATGCCAAGCTGATTGTGGTGCTGGTGGGCTGCATGCTGTTTATCGCATTGGTGGTCAACCCTGCCATCGTGTGGTGGAAAATCCGCCGCAATCCCTATCCGCTGGTGTTTACCTGCCTGCGTGAAAGCGGTGTGACTGCTTTTTTCACCCGCAGTTCCGCTGCCAATATTCCGGTGAACATGGCGTTGGCGAAAAAGCTCAACCTGCATGAAGACACCTATTCCATCTCGATTCCACTGGGTGCGACCATCAATATGGCCGGCGCGGCGATTACCATCACCATATTGTCTTTGGCCGCCGCGCACACCGAAGGCATCCAAGTCGATTTTTGGACGGCAATTCTGCTCAGCCTGATTGCCACAGTCAGCGCCTGCGGCGCATCCGGCGTGGCCGGCGGCTCGCTGCTGCTGATTCCGCTGGCGTGCAGCCTGTTCGGCATTTCCAACGATGTGGCGATGCAGGTCGTGGCTGTGGGCTTCATCATCGGCGTGGTGCAAGACTCTTGCGAAACCGCGTTGAATTCTTCTACCGACGTGTTGTTTACCGCCGCTGCCGATTTGGGGCGCCAACGCAGCGAAGGCTGATGCTTGGTTTGACTCAATAGCGTCAAGGCCGTCTGAAACATAGGTTTCAGACGGCCTGATTATTTTGAGGCAATATCCGTTGCATGGGCTTTCAGACGGCCTGTGCGCCAAACCACAAACTTCAGGCCGTCTGAAAGCCCGTGTCCTATTCGCGCGACGCTTTTTCAGACGGCCTCATCCATAAAATGCTAAAATAGCCGTTTGTTTTTCCAACCCGTTTTCAGACGGCTTCCATGCTCACCGACCTCGAAAAAAACGCCATTCGCGACCATTATCAAAACATCGGCAAAAGCCTGCCGGGTTTCCGTCCGCGCGCCTCGCAGCGGCAGATGATTGCCGCGATTGCCAACGCCTTTTCGCGCAGCCAAAGCCGCGCCGAAGGTGAAGAAGCGCCTAAGCGCGAGGGCGAGAGCATTGCCGTGATTGAAGGGCCGACCGGTGTCGGTAAGAGCTTGGCCTATCTTTTGGCAGGCGGCATTATGGCGCAAACGCGCGGCAAGCGCCTGATTGTATCGAGCGCCACCGTGGCCTTGCAGGAGCAATTGGTCAACCGCGATTTGCCGTTTGTGGTGGCGCATTCGGGGTTGGAAATGACGTTTGCGCTGGCCAAAGGCCGCGGCCGCTACCTCTGCCCCTACAAGCTCTACCAGCTCACCCAAAGCAACGCCCAACAAAACCTGCTCGGCATGGAAGCGCCCACGGTGTTGTGGGACAGCAAACCCAAGCCCGAAGAATTGCAGCTGATGCGTGATTTGGCCGATGAATTCGCCGCCCGCCGCTTCAACGGCGACCGCGACACCTGGCCGCAGCGCATCGACGACAGCGTGTGGTTCAAAATCACCAACGACCGTCACGGCTGCCTCAAAGCCGCCTGCCCCAATCGCGCCGAATGCCCGTTTTATCTGGCACGTGAAACGCTGGAAACCGTGGATGTGGTGGTGGCCAACCACGACCTGCTGCTGGCCGACATCGGCATGGGCGGCGGCGTGATTCTGCCTGCGCCCGAAAACAGCTTCTACTGCATCGACGAAGCGCACCACCTGCCCAAAAAAGCGCTGAGCCAGTTTGCCGCCGAACATTCGTGGAACACCGCCGTGTGGACGCTGGAAAAACTGCCGCAAATCAGCAGCAAAATCGCCGCCGTGGCCGATAAAGCCGAAGCCGCCAACCTCGCCGACGAAGCCGCCGCCTCGCTGCTGGAAAGCCTCAACGAATGGTCGTTCCAATTGGCCGACGAAGCCGACTTGGCGCCGTCTGAAAGCAACGAATCGATTTGGCTGTGGCAAGACGGCAAAATCCCCGAAGCGCTGGAATTATTGGTGTCCAACACCGCCATCGCCGCGCGCAGCCTGCTCAAACACGTTTACGCCCTCAACGATGCGCTGGCTTCCGCCCGCCGCGATAAAGACCAAGACAGCGCCCTCATCGACCGCCTCAGCGGCGAATTCGGCATGTTTGTCGCCCGCATCGAGCAAATCAGCGCCGTGTGGGATTTATTGTCCACCGTACCTGCCGAGGGCGAAGAGCCGCTGGCCAAGTGGATCAGCCGCCGCATCAGCGACAAAAACGACTATATTTTCAACGCCAGCCCCATCAGTAGCGCCAGCCATTTGGCCAACGGCCTGTGGCGGCGCGCCGCCGGCGCCGTGCTCACCTCCGCCACGCTGCAATCGCTCGGCTCGTTCAACCTCATCATGCGCCAAACCGGCTTGCAATGGCTGCCCGACACCACCACGCTCGCGTTGCCCAGCCCGTTTGATTTTGACGCGCAGGGCGAGCTGTATATCCCGCCGATTGCCGCCAGCCCGAAAGACCCTGCCGGCCACACCGAAGCCATCGCCGAATGGCTGCCCAAGCTGGTTTCCGCCGAAGAAGCCATCGGCACGCTGGTGTTGTTTTCCTCGCGCAAACAAATGCAGGATGTGGCGCTGCGCCTGCCGGCCGACTACCTGCCGCTGCTGCTGGTGCAGGGTGATATTCCCAAAGCGGTGCTGCTGCAAAAACATCATCAAGCCATCGAACAAGGCCGCGCCAGCATCATCTTCGGCCTCGACAGCTTCGCCGAAGGGTTAGACTTGCCCGGCGAAGCCTGCGTGCAGGTGATTATCGCCAAACTGCCGTTTTCCATGCCCGACAACCCGATTGAGAAAACCCAAAACCGTTGGATTGAGCAGCGCGGCGGCAACCCGTTTATCGAAATCACCGTGCCCGAAGCCAGCATCAAACTGATTCAGGCGGTCGGGCGCTTAATCCGCACCGAAAGCGACTACGGCCGCGTCACCATTCTCGACAACCGCGTCAAAACCCAACGCTACGGCAAACAATTATTGGCCTGTTTGCCGCCGTTTAAGCGCATCGGTTGAGCATTTGTAATCACACCATGCCGTCTGAATACTTCGACAGGCTCAGTACAAGCCTTTTTCAGCTTTCAGACGGCCTTGTCTCTATTTTGAGTTCAAAAATATAAAAAATCGCTGAATGCTTGCAACAATAAAGTATAAAAGCCGTCTGAAACATCCATGTGTTTCAGACGGCCTGCTTTGGTGTTGCCCATCGGCGTTCAGACGGCTTGCTTTGGTGTTGCCTATCGGCGTTCAGACGGCCTCAATCAATCCGGCCGAATTTGCCGCTGTTGAAATCTTCCACTGCCTGCACCAGCTCTTCGCGGGTGTTCATCACAAACGGACCGTAGGCGGCCACGGGCTCGTCAATCGGCTCGCCGCTGAGCAACAGCAGTTCGGCATCGCCATCAAGCGCGCGGATACGCACTTCGCCGCCGCTGCGTTCAAACGTGGCCAACTGGGTGGCGGCGGCGCGGTGTTCGCCGTTGAATTCGGCCACGCCGCGGCGCACGACGATGGCGAGGTTGTGGGTGGCGGGCAAATCCAGCGCCACTTCGGCACCGGCTTTGAGCGCTACGTCCCACACGTTCATTTCGGTAAACGTTTCCGCCGCGCCGCGATGGCTGTCGTATTCACCGGCAATCACGCGGATGTGGCTGCCGTTGCTGTCGAGCGCCACCACGGGAATGGCGGCGGCGGGCAGGTGTTGGTAGCGGGCGGGGGTGTTTTTGTCTTTTTTCGGCAGGTTCACCCACAATTGCGCCATTTCAAATTCGCCGCCGCGCGCGCTGAAGGCTTCGGAATGGAATTCTTCGTGCACAATGCCTGCGCCTGCGGTCATCCATTGCACATCACCTTCGGCAATCACGCCGCCACCGCCGCTGCTGTCGCGGTGCGCCACTTCGCCGTGGTAGGCGATGGTGACGGTTTCGAAGCCTTTGTGCGGATGGGCGCCGACACCGCGCGGGGCGGCTGAGTTGGGCGAAAATGCCATTGGTGCGGCGTAGTCGAGCATCAAAAACGGGCTGGTGCCTTTGTCGGTGTCCATGTGGGAAAACAGCGGCGCGACTTTGAAGCCGTTGCCGACCCAATGGGTTTGCGGGGCGTTGTAGATGTAGCGGATTTTGCGCATGGCGTGTGCTCCTGTTATGGGTTGAAGCCGTCTGAAAGCGTTGCCGTATCTTCAGACGGCCTCGATAAATCAATGATAAACCGTCTCGCCCATCCCGCGCGCCTGTGCATCGCGCAAGGCGGCGGGGGTGACGTCGTTGCCTTCGGGATCGACAACGGTAACGGTGGCAAGCATATTGTTCATCTGGCCTTTGACGGCATCGAGGTAGGCGCGACGCAAACGGGCGCGTTCGGTCAGCTCGGCTTCGCTGAGGGCGCGGTTTTTGGCAATCGCGGCCAGTTGGTTGATGCGGTCGAGTTCGGGAATACGCATTATCTTTCCTTTCTTTTATAGTGGATTCAATTTGAATCAAGACAAGGCGGCGAGCCGCAGACAGTACACCTAGTACGGCAAGGCGAGCCAACGCTGTATGGGTTTAAATTTAATTCACTATATTATTTTCTTAATGTGGATTGATTATAACAATAGGCCGTCTGAAAAGACAGTACGCACAAAAGGGGTACTGTGGCAAAACGGCACGGCCATCGCAATTGAAATAGCCAACGTAAAAAAGCCCGGGGAAAACCCGGGCAAGCGATACTGTTTCAGCATCGATTACAACCTCAATTTGTCCGGCCTGCCGACGTTTCAAGCACGACAGGCCGCTTCATGCTTTACATAAAGGCGTTAAACACCAGCACCAGTGCCAGGGCGGCGAAAGAGCCGATAAAGGACACCATGGTTTTGGCCATAAATTGGTCTTTTACCTCTTTCAAGCCATAGAGGCCGTTGAATACCCAGAAGCCGCTGTCGTTGAAGTAGCTGAACGATACTGCGCCCGCACAAGTCGACATGGCAACGAGGCTCGGGTTCAGACCCAGTTGCGGCACCAGCGGCGCAGTCAGGGTGGCGGCGGTAATCAGGGCAACGGTGGCGCTGCCGAGTGAAATCCGCATCAAAGCTGCAATCACAAACGGAATCAGGATGCCCGGAATCCCCATGTGCAGAACGGCTTCACCCAGCGCATTACCGATACCGGCATCGCGTACGACATAACCCAGCGCACCACCGGCACCGGTAATAAACAGAATCATGCCGGTAGATTTCACGCCTTCTTCGATGGATGCGTTCAATTCTTTTTTAGAGAAGCGGCGACCCAGGCCATACAGGGCAATCAGCAGGCCGATAATCAGGGCGATAATCGGATGACCCACCATTTTCACCAAGCTGGCAAAATCGTTATCAAGCTTCAGAAAGCTCACCACGGTATTACCCAGAATCAGAATCAGCGGAATAATAATCGGGGTGAACGACAAGAACGCGCCCGGCAGATTTTTGGAGCGGAGCAGCTCTTCCACACCTTCAATAGATCTGACGTACTCTTCTTTAAATTCCTTACGGTCGAAGTCGGTACCGTCTTCGTTGGGAATCATGTAGATTTTCTTGCCGAGCCATTTTGCATATAAAGTGGACACAATCAAGGTGGGGATGGTCATCAGCAAGCCCCAGAGAATCATCATCCCCATGTCGACTTCCAGAATGCCGGCAACAGCCAGCGGCCCCGGTGTCGGCGGGATAAACACGTGTGCCAGCTGCAGGCCGGTTGCCAGCGCCAAGCCAAGCCCCACAACGCTTTTACCGGTCATACGCGACATCGATCTGGCCAACGGGGTCAGAATAATCAGCCCCGAATCCGAGAAAACCGGAATGGCGACCACATAGCCTGTAAAGGCCAGCGCCCATTCTTCTTTGGCCTTACCGATAAGTTTGATGATGGAGAAAGCCATCTGCTGGGCGGCGCCGGATTTTTCCAAAACCGCACCCATCATCACGCCGAGGCCGATGATGATACCGGTGCTGCCGAGGGTGTTACCGAAGCCTTTGGTCACGGAGCTGATTACTTCGCCGAAAGGCAGGCCGCCAATCAAGCCGGTGACCATGGCGGATAAAAGCAGGGCGACGAAGACATGAATCCGCGTTTTCATCGCAAGTATCAAGAGAAGCGCAATACCGACGGCTAAGCCAATCAACATTTGAGACGCACTGACTGCTGTTTCCATTTTTCATTCCTTTGCACAGAATAATTTAGATAAAATCTTTCATTCATACCGATTCAAACAAACAGCTTGAAGCCCTCTGCTCCGCCCCGGCGCTTTGCCGGGCTGCAGCCGGTCGGATAGCGGCCTGCTCAAACCGGTATGACGCCTTTTATCTAACCAGACACGGTTTTTTGTTATCGAATTTCCAGTTCGGAATCAGAAACTGCATGGACATCGCATCGTCGCGTGCGCCAAGCCCCATGTTTTTATACAGCTCGTGCGCTTTCATCACCTGATCCATATCCAGCT
>CAYVIS010000021.1:0-17308 GCA_964451565.1 uncultured Neisseria sp. | reverse complement strand
AATATTTCGTGCTGATGGTGTTTGCCATCACCTGCTTGAGCGGCTTGGTGAGCGACCAACCGGTGAAAACCATGGTATCGGCGCTGATCGGTTTGGGGCTGGCCACCGTGGGCGTGGACGCGGTCACCGGCGTGTATCGTTTCACCTTCGATTCGGTCAACCTCAGCGACGGCATCCAGTTCACCACCATCGTAATCGGTTTTTTCAGCATCAGCGAAATCCTGATTATGTTGGAGCACACCGCCACCGGCCAGAAAATCCTCTCGCAAGGCCAACGCAGCCTGTTTAACCTGAAAGAATTCATGTTCAGCCTCGGCGCGATTATCCGCTCGGGCATCACCGGTTTCGTGGTCGGCATTTTGCCCGGCGCGGGTGCCACCATCGCCAGCGCCATGACCTACACCACCGAGCGCAAAATTGCCGGTGAAAAAGGCGATTTCGGCAACGGCGACCTGCGCGGCATCGCCGCCCCCGAAGCGGCCAACAATGCTTCGGCCTGCGGCTCGTTTATCCCGATGCTGACGCTGGGCGTACCCGGCTCGGGCACGACCGCTGTGATGCTGGGCGCACTCACGCTCTACAACATCACCCCCGGCCCGCAATTGTTCAGCGAGCAGCCCGATATTGTGTGGGGCTTGATTGCCTCGCTGTTTATCGGCAACGTGATTCTGCTGGCGCTCAACATCCCGCTGGTGGGCTTTTTCGCCAAGCTGTTAAACGTGCCCAACTACATCCTGATTCCGGCGATTGCCACCGTGAGCTTTGTCGGCGTGTATGCCATCCACAGCACCACATTCGACCTGATTCTGATGGTGGGCTTGGGCGTGTTCGGCTACATGCTGCGCAAACTCAATTTCCCGCTGTCGGCGCTGATTTTGGGCTATGTGTTGGGCGAGCTGATGGAATCGAGCCTGCGCCGCGCGCTGTCGATTTCTCAAGGCGATTTGGGCATTTTGTTCCATGGCCCGATTGCATTGTCGCTGTGGGCGCTGACCGCGCTGATGGTGGCGCTGCCGATTATCCGCCTGTTGCGCCGCAAGAAAAAAGCGGCCGTCTGAAACGGCAAAACGGCTGCTTGATGCAGCCGTTTTTTATCGGTGTGGATTGTTGCCGCCTATCCGCATAGATTAAAATGCAGCCGGTATTTAAGGCCGTCTGAAACGTTTCAGACGGCCTCAGACAACCAACAATCACGATATAAACCGCTATCGTCAACATTATTATTGCCAACAAACCATGTCCGTTTCCTCCCGCCTGCTTTTCGGTTTCCTTACTGCCCTCACCGGCGCACAACTGGCGCTGTGGCTGCACCTGCCGCTGCCGTGGCTGTTGGGGCCGCTGCTGCTGACCGCGGCGTGTTCTTCACGCGGCTGGGCGGTGAGCGGCCATAATGTGTTCCGCAATGCGGGGCAATGGTGCATCGGCACATCGCTGGGGCTGTATTTCACCCCCGCCATACTCGGCGTGGTGGCGGCAAACCTGCCTGCGCTGGCGGTATCGGTGGCGTTTTCGATTCTGCTCGGCGGCTTGGGTGCGACGGCTTATTACCGTTTCGGCGGCGTCGATTTCAAAACCGCTTGGTTTGCTTCAGCCATCGGCGGTGCCAGCGAAATGGCCAATCTGGCCGCACACCATCAGGCGCAGGTGGATAAAGTGGTGTCGGCGCACAGCCTGCGCGTGTTGCTGGTAGTGATGACAGTACCATTTGCCTATCAGTTTCTGGGCATTCACGGCTTGGACGACGGCGGCGCGTTCGGCAAAAATCCGCTGGTCGATTACGGCGGCTTTGTGCTGTTGGTTGCTTGGACAGCGTTGTTCGGTTGGGCATTCAAACGCTTGGGTTGGATCAATCCGTGGGTGTTCGGCCCCTTGCTGGCGGCCATCGTGCTCACCGCACAAAATATTCATTTATCGGCGATTCCGACTGCGGTGCAATATCTGGGACAGCTGTTTATCGGTTGGTCGCTCGGCAGCAAGTTTACGCCCGGCTTTTTTCGCCGCGCGCCACGCTTTCTTGCTACCGTTACTTGGGTGACACTGGCGGGGCTGCTGCTGACCGTGTTGGCGGCCTGGCTGCTGAGCCTCACCACCAACCTGCCCTATTCTGCGGTGATGTTGGGTATGGCGCCCGGCGGCATCGCCGAGATGACCATTACCGCCAAAGTGTTGCAGCTGGGCGTGCCGCTGGTGACGGTATTTCACGTCAGCCGCATGGTATGCGTTTTGCTCAGCAGCGGCGTGTTATACCGTTTGCTGGCCAAGCATGTAAATAAAGAGGGCTAGCAACATCCAGCCTTGCTGCCGCATCGATTTAAGGCCGTCTAACGCATAGCCTTTTCATTGCCTCACCACCAATTCAAGCCGCTACCATGCCCCGCACCTGCCGCGGGCACACATGATATTGCTGCTTGAACGCTTTGGTAAAACTGTCCAAATGCTGATAACCCGCCGCCGCGGCCGCTTCGCTGACCCGTGCGCCGTCCACCAGCGCATGGTAGGCGCGCGCCAGTTTCAGGCGGCGTAAATATTGGGCGATGCTCACGCCGTGGCATTCCTGAAAATGGCGTTGCAACGTGGTAGGGTTGCTGTGGCAATGTGCCGCCATTTGCGCCAATGTCCATGCATCGGCGTGGCCGCTGTGCAGCAGCGCAGTAAGCCGCTCGATGCGCTTTTGCACCGCCGCAGCCGGTTTGTTGGCCACGTTGCCGTTTTGCCGCAACAGATGGCGAGTCACCTCCGCCAGCAGCGACACCGCCATGCTTTCCTGCTGCAAACGCCGCAGCGCAGGCGGCACGGCTTCATCCGCCTGCGCTTGCAGTTGCTGCGCCAGCGCGCGCATCGGCGGGCTGATTTGAAAATAATGCGCCTGCAAATGCTGGGCGGGCGGCAAATCCAGCCAGCCCGGTTGCGCAGTTTGGCCGTGGCAGCAGGCCGCCCACCAATCGAGGCCGACAAACAACACCAGCTCATTCTGCCGCGCCTGCGGTTGCAGATATTTCACCCCGCGCTCGGGCGACAACACCGGCAGCCACACGCCATCGTAGCGGCAGCCTTCGCCGATGTGGATGGTTTCGCCGCCCACCTGCAGGCTGCTGCGCCCTTCCAGCGCCAGCACCACGCGCAAATCGGGGCTGAAATCCATCGCCTCCAGCGCCACCGCCCGCCCCACCGCCAACTGCGCCGTTTTGATGGCCAGCCCGTCACGCAGGTGCTGCATTCTGACCTGCCCTTCCACATCCGGATGCGGGTTTTCCAAACACACTTCGCATTCCGGCCAGCCCGCTCCGGAAAAAGGCACTTTCCCGCCGGGGTTGTTTTGTCCGTCCGCTGCCATGTTTGCCTTTCTTTCAGAATTGGGAACCACAGGTTCACCGCCGCAAATGCTTTTTTCACAGGGTAAAAAATTGCTTTTCACCACGGATTCGGCGCGCCTGCTTCTGCTAACATAAATGATACGAATTATCATAACATTTCAATTGCGAGAAATCATCATGAACCAACCATTCAACCCCCCGTTCAAATTATGCCTGCTCACTTTAGCGCTCATCGGTGCGCCCGTTTATGCCGCCGACGAGGCCGTCGAGCTGGACACGATTGAAGTCACCGCCACCAGCGCCGGCATCACCCCGCGCACCACCCGCCAAAGCGTGGACAAAGGCAACGTAGTCGACATGAAAGACGTATTGCAAAACCAAAGCGGCGTGGCCGTGAGCAGCGGCAACGGCATGTCACAGCAGCTCTACATCCGCAGCATGGGCGAAAACCAGCTCACCTTCACCGTCGATAACGCCGGCCAGGCCGCGCAAAACTTCCACCACCAAAGCCGCTTCATGTTCGACCCCGCCTTTCTGAAAAGCATCAACATTGAAAAAGGCAGCGGCAGCGCCAGCGCAGGCATCGGCGTAACCGGCGGCGCCATCCGCATGACCACCGTCAACGGCGCCGACCTGCTTGCCGACGGCCAATCCGTCGGCGCGCGCGTGGGCGCAGGCATCCGCAGCAACAAAGGCTGGGAACGCTCGCTTGCTGTTTACGGCCAGAGCGGCGGCTTCGACGGCATCCTGATGGGCAACTGGATTACCCAAAACGACTACAAAAGCGGCAACGGCGACCGCATCGCCTACAGCGGCACCGAGCAGCGCGGCTACATGGGCAAACTGCGCTGGCGGCTCAACGAAGACCACCAAATCGCCTTCACCCAGCGGCGCGAACAAGACAAAGGCGACCGCCCGCTGCGCCTGAACCTGGTTGAATTGCGCGCCGCCAGCCCGTTTCACCACAACATCACCCAAGACACCAGCAACCTCGAATATCAGGGCCGCAATGTCGGTTTTGTCGATAAAATCGACGCCAACATCTACCGCATCAAAGCCCGCGACCGCAAAGACGCCGTTGACAGCAGCGCCGACCTCGGCCGCCTCGTCGCCCACAGCGACGGCTACGCCGAAAGCATCGGCGCCAACCTCGGCCTCACCAGCAGCTTCGGCAACGGCCACCAAATCAAATACGGCCTCAACTGGCGGCGCGAAGAAGTGGGCGTGAAACAATACAGCGTCGGCCGCGGCCAGGAAAACAAAACCGACTGGGGCGTTTATGCCGAAGGCATTTGGAATCTCGACCCCGTTACCCTCACCACCGGCTTGCGCTACGACCGCTTCTCGTTCACCAACACCAGCAACCAGCACCGCAGCGGCGGCGTGCTCAACCCCAGCATCGCCGCCATCTGGGAGCTATCCCCCACCTTCGCCCTGCATGCCTCGGTTGCCCAGGCCAGCCGCAGCCCGCGCCTGTATGAATCCTATATCCTCGGCATGGCCACAGGCGACCAATACGTCGCCGAAGAAGGCCTGAAGCCCGAAAAAGCCCTCAACACCGAAATCGGCTTCCAATGGCATCAAGGCCATTTCGGCGTATCCGGCAGCCTCTATCAGCAAACCATCCGCGACTACCTCAACACTGACCTGCCGCAGGAAAACATGGGCAAGCTCAAAACCAAAGGCTACGAGCTCAACGGCATGTACCAAAACGGCGGCTGGCTGGCACGGCTGGGCGTGGCCGAAAGCAAGCCCAAACTCAACGGCGAATACTACGCCTGGGCGCTCGACGTGATGCCCACCGGCCGCCAATGGCTCACCAGCCTCGCCTACACCTTCGAGCGGCCCGCACTGGAAATCGGCTGGCGCGGCCGCTACACCGAAGCCTATGAATACAGCCTCAACGGCCAAAACCACCGCCTGCCCGGCTACGGCGTACACGACCTCTACGCCAACTGGCAGCCGCTGAAAAAAGACACCCTCAACGTGAATTTCGCCGTCAACAACGTGGGCAACAAACAATACGTGAGCCAGTCCACCTTCCGCTCCGCCCGCACCGGCATCGCCGACGTACCGCCTGAAAACGGCCGCGATTTCCGCCTGAGCGTGAACTACCGCTTCTGATGCGGATAAAACAGCAAAGCTTTCAGGCAGCCTTTCAGACAGGCATTCCACAGATGCGCCCAAGCGCAGCCGTAGAAAAAGCCGTTCAGATTACAGGCCGTCTGAACACTTCATGGCTTCAACAACCCTAACCCTCTCCCGTGGGAGAGGGCTGGCAAATTACAGATTTGCCCTTTTCCAAATCACAGATTGGATACCTGCATTCAACAAGATATCTAACCTAAAAAACAATCATTTAAATTTTTCAGCTGCAAAAATACAACCCATTAAATGCCTGTCTGAACCTTTTTTCAGACAGGCATTTATTAATGATTGATAATTCTTTTTATTTGCATTAATATAAAACCCGTGCATTTCATTACACAATGCAACAAGACTTAACAATTCATACACACGCAGGAAATCATCCATGAAAACTCCTCACCACCGTTTAGCCGCTTTACCTCTGGCACTCTTCAGCCTGTTTGCCTACGCCGCCGACAGCAATACCGCCGAGCTCGACACCGTTTACGTGACCGCCGAGCGTCAATTGCAGCAATCCCTGGGCGTATCAAGAATCTCATCGGAAGACTTGGAAAAACAACCCGTTGTAAATGACGTTTCCGAGCTGGTGCGCACCATGCCCGGCGTCAACCTCACCGGCAACACCGCCACCGGCCAGCGCGGCAACAAGCGCCAGATTGATTTGCGCGGCATGGGGCCGGAAAACACGCTGATTTTAATCGACGGCCGCCCGGCCACCTCGCGCAATTCAGAGCGCATCAGCATGCGCGGCGAGCGCAACACCCGCGGCGACAGCAACTGGGTGCCGGTAGAAGCGATTGAATCCATCGAAGTGATTCGCGGCCCCGCCGCCGCCCGCTACGGCTCCGGCGCCATGGGCGGCGTGGTGAACATCGTTACCAAAAAAATCACCAACGAATTTTCCGGTTCAGTCAACTACTACACCAACCAGCCGCAAGACAGCGATGAAGGCGCCACCAACCGCGTAGGCTTCAACCTCAGCGGCCCGATTGTGAAAGACGTATTATCTTTCCGCCTGTATGGCAACTGGAACAAAACCGATGCCGACGCCAACACCATCAATGCCGATGCGGGTAACGCCTCAGCCGCCGGTGTAGAGGGCGTGCGCAACAAAGACATCGCCGGCCGCCTGCATTGGAAAATCAATCCGTCCAACAGCCTCACCCTCGACACCAGCTTCAGCCGTCAGGGCAATATCTACAACGGCGACACCCAAAACAGCAACGGCACCGGCATCACCGAGCAGCTGCTGGCTGACGGCATTGAAGAAACCGCCCGCATTTACCGCTCTGCATTTGCCCTCACCCACACCGGCAGCTGGAATTGGGGCGACACCAAAACCTGGCTCAGCCACGACCGCACCAACAACAGCCGCATGCCCGACAACCTTGCCGGCGGCCCAGAAGGCAGCTATAACGACACCTATTTCACCAACAGCAAGCTGACCAACACCACGCTGCACAGCGAAGCCTATATCCCCTTCACCGCCGCCGGAGAGCACGTACTGACCGTAGGCGGCGAAGTTACCCGCAGCAGCCTCAACGACCCCTACACCATCAGCTACACCCCGGGCTTCGGCGCAGTTGAAGGCCGCGACAACAGCATCACCAAAAGCAGCCAAACCGAATGGGCCGTTTTCGCTGAAGACAACTGGGAAATCCGCAACGGCACCCGCCTGATTCCCGCCCTGCGCTTCGACCACAACAGCAAATCCGGCGGCAATCTCAGCGGCGGCCTCAACTTCTCGCAACAGCTTGGCAGCAACTGGCTGGTTAAAGGCGGCATCGCCCGCGCCTACAAAGCCCCCAACCTGTATCAGAGCAACCCCAATTTCCTGCTGGCCACCCGCGGCAACGGCTGCCCGATTTACACCACATCAGGAAGCTGCTACTTCATCGGCAATGCCGATTTGAAGCCCGAAACCAGCTGGAACAAAGAGCTTGGATTTGAGTTCAATAAAAACGGCTGGCAGGCTTCCGCAGCCTACTTCCACAACGCCTATCGCAACAAAATCACCGGCGGCGAAGAAATCATCGGCTACACCGATACCGGCAATATGGTGATGCAGTGGATAAACACCCCGAAAGCCACCATCGCCGGCTTTGAAGGCAACCTCGTGGTTCCGTTGCACGACACCCTCAAATGGCGCAACAACTTCACCTACATGCAAAAATCGGAAGACTACAAAGGCAACCCGCTGTCACTGGTACTCAAACACACCATCAACAGCACCCTGGCCTGGACACCGAACGAGCGCTGGGATGCCAACCTCACCTTCACCCACTACGGCCGCATCAAACCGCGCACCGTGGCCATCAACCGCACCGAAAACAGCAACGGCCTGAGCAGCACCGAAGTGGGCAGCTACGCATTGTGGGGCGTGAACGCCGGTTACAACTGGAGCAAAAAAGTACATGTGCGTGCCGGCATCAGCAATATTTTCGACAAGAAAATCTACCGCACCAACGATGGCGCGCAAACCTTCAACCAACACGGCCGCGCCTTTTACGGCAGCCTGAAAGTCGGCTTCTAACCCCAACCGAGGCCGTCTGAAACCCTTTCAGACGGCCTTAATATCCCTCTTTTCCGTCAGGAGACAACATGAAAAAAACCACCGCATTACTCATCGCCGCCGCCCTCGGCTTCAGCAGCCTGCCCGCCGTTGCCGCCGGTTTCGCCCACCAGCAAGACCTCACCTATGCCGGTAAAACCCTCAACGTGGCCGACACCTCCGCCCGCCTGCTCGGCAACGCCCAAGGCAACGCACCCGAATTGGTGAGCGACATCTACGACGGCAAAGGCAAAACCAAAGTGCCCGGCTACAAAATCCAAATCATGAGCCGCAGCTACTCGCTCGCCGCCGATGCCCGCCCCGCGCGTGAAGGCCAAGGCTGGAGCAACAACCGCGCCATCCACCGCGGCGTGAAACTCTTGATCGGCATTCCCGTACAAAACGGCCAAGCCAACACCGCCAACGCCCAACTGCTCGGCATGGCGCTCATCAGCGATGCCGACACCCCCGACACCTTCAAAGCCGAAGACAAAATCCGCCCGCGCGGCAAACAGCTGGTGCGTAAAGAAACCAAAATCACCCGCCCCACCCTGCGCCTGAATGAGCTGCAACTGCCCGACTTCGCCAGCGGCGAACGCAGCGGCGGCGGCGTGAAACTGCAAGCCTCGGCCAACGTTGACGGCAAGCCGATGAGCGTCAACATCAACAGCACCTTCCGCGAATTTGAAGTTGCCAAACCCGACGCCGCCCGAGGTTTTAATGCCGATGCGCGTGTGGTAAAAAGTAAATAAGTAGGAAAGCCTGTCTGAAAAATACGCAGCTTGAGGCCTTTATAAAATACATTTTCCTCAGAAACTAGCCGATAAACCCGTCATTCCGGCGCAGGCCGGAATCCATCCAACAAGATTCAGGAATTTGATTTTAAAACAGTTTTGCGTGAAGTATGGATTCTGGCCTGCGCCGGAATGACGGATGAGTAGCTTTACAATGACGTAATAAAATTTTTGCAAAGGTCTCAGTCTTTCCTGCAAGTCGGATGCCCGAATCCGACATTTTCCCGTAAAGGCAAAACAACCGTACCGACAACGCTGTCAAAGGAGAATAACATGGGATTATGGCTCGCTATCAGCATAGGCATCGGCACCGCCATCGGTGTCGCCACCAACCATACCGCCATCGGCATCGCACTTGGCGCGGGCTTGGGTTGCGCCATCAGTGCCGCTGCCGAACACGGCAAACGCAAAAAACCTTAAACGTAGGTCGGATACAAGTATTCAACCCGCTTTTCCACCTCTTTCAGACGGCCACCCCAACCATGACCACCCGCCTCCTGCTTCTGCTCACCGCGCTGCTGTTCGGCCTCCACAGCCACGCCGCGCCGCCGCCCGACATGAGCCGCAAAGCCGATTTTGCCGTGTTGTCTGCGCCAAACAGCGGCTACCGTTTCCACACCCTGCGCTTCACCGCCGCCGACGGCGCACGCGCTTATCGGGTGTCGGTCGGCATTCCGCAAGCCGCGCCGCCGCCCGACATGAGCCGCAAAGCCGATTTTGCCGTGTTGTCTGCGCCAAACAGCGGCTACCGTTTCCACACCCTGCGCTTCACCGCCGCCGACGGCGCACGCGCTTATCGGGTGTCGGTCGGCATTCCGCAAGCCGCGCCGCCTGCCGGGGGCTTTCCCTCGCTGTTTGCGCTCGACGGCAATGCCTTGCCCGAATTATTGAGCGCCGAGCGTTTAGGCCGTCTAAACACCGATTCGCCGCTGGTATTGGTGTTCATCGGCCACGATGGGGATTTGCGCTTCGATGCCGCCGCCCGTGCCTACGACTACACCCCGCCCGATGCCGACGGCCAAGCGCTGGCCGACACCTTCGACCCCGCGCGGCAAAACGGCGGTGCGGAGGCGTTTCGACAATTAATCGGGCAAAGCATCCGCCCCGCCGTGGCCAAACTCGCCCCGCTTGACCCGCAGCGGCAAACGCTGTGGGGGCATTCTTACGGCGGCTTGTTTGTGCTGCATGCTTTGTTGCAGCAGCCCGATGCGTTTGCGCAATACATCGCCGCCGATCCGTCATTGTGGTGGCAGCGCGGCCTGTTTCTGCAACAAGCGCAAACGGCGTTCAGACGGCCTTTGCGCTTGCCGCCGCACACGCAATTGCAACTGCACCACAGCGGCCTGCGTGAACACAAAACCGCCGCCAATCCGCAGCAGCAACAACGCATCGACGCCCGCAACCGCGCCGTTGCCGCTCTGCCGTCCGATGCCGCGCCCCGCTTGGCCGCGCAATTCGCCCGTCTGCCCGACTTGAATGTGCAGCAGCAGACTTTCCCGCAACACAGCCACGGCAGCCTGCTCGGCGCTTCGTTTCTACAAGCGCTCGATGCCGCCGCCCGACTTCAGGAGCACCAACCATGAACCCGCCCCCGAAACGCCCGCGCCTGATTCAGGTGCAAAGCTGGCACGATCTCAGCCCCAATCTGCGCCGCATCGTCTTTCACAGCCCCGAATTGGCCGATTATCCGTTTGAATGCAATGGCGCACACATCAAAATCTTTCTGCCGCTGTCCGGTCAAAACGAGCCGGTCATGCCGGAAATAACCGAACGCGGCCCGCGCTGGCCCGATAAAAGCAGCGCGCCCTACAAACGCTCCTACACCTTAAGCGCCTACGACCGCGAAACCTGCACGCTGTCGATCGACTTCGTGTTGCACGGCGACAACGGCCCCGCTTCCGCCTTTGCCGAGCAAGTGCAAACAGGGCAAACCATCGGCGTATCGCCGCCTGCCGGCAAACGCGGCCTGCTCGAAGCCGCGCCCTGCTGCCTCTTGGCCGGTGATTTGAGCGCCCTGCCCGCCATCACCGCCATGCTGGCCGATATGGCCGCCGACACCCAAGGCTGCGTGTTGTTGTGGCTGCCCGAAGCCGCCGACCTGCCCGAATTGGCCAAACCCGACGGCGTGAGCGTGAAACTGTTTACCGATGCCGACGCCGATCCGCTGGGCAAACTCGTTCGCCAGGCCGAAAGCTGGCAGCCCTGCGGCGGCGATGCCCGTGTTTGGTTTGCCGGTGAAGCCGAAATGGTTGCCGCCCTGCGCCCGATTGCGCGTGAAAAATGGCAACTGCCCGCCGCCCGCTGCTATGCGGTGCCGTTTTGGCGGCGCGGCGAGGATGAAGAAACCTACCATCAGCAACGACATGATTTTATGGATAATTAACTGTTTTCCACAGCGCCGGACAAGGCCGTCTGAAGCAAAGATAACAGAAACGCTGTTTCGGCTTCAGACGGCCTCCATCCGAGCAGTCAAACCGAAATCAGGCAAAAGATTTTAATGGCCTTAACGACATTTTTATGTCAAAATGAAAGATAACTATTATCACTACAAACCTAGGCGGTCTGAAACCTGCCGCTGCGGTTGACGGGTTGCCAATACTGTTTGCCGGTTGTCAAACCTACCCGCAAAACAAGTGTGCTGAAACTGGCAGCAAGTCTGCCGAAGCATTTGTAGTGACCTGTCAAAGTACCTGTACTGAGCCTGTCGAAGTATTCAGACGGCCTTTAAATAAATCATTTCTTTTTTTGGAGAACCTGCATGACCTTACGTTTGACCGCGCTGGCGCTGTGCTGCACCGCCGCGCTCGCCGCCTGCTCGCAACAACACGACTCATCCGCCGCCACGTCTGCTGCGGCTTCCGGCGTCAGCGCTGCGGCCAATGATGCCGCCGCCGACACCGTTACCGTTCAAACCGCGCGCGGCGAAGCCAGCGTACCGGCCAACCCCGAGCGCGTGGCCGTTTACGACTGGGGCATGCTCGACACCCTCAACAAATTGGGCGTAAACGTGGGCGCCACCACCGACACCGTGCGCTTGAACTATTTGGACGATGTCGTGAAGAATGCGACCCATGTCGGCACGCCGTTCGAACCGAATTACGAAGCGCTCAACGCCTTCAAACCGCAACTGATTGTTACCGGCTCGCGCACCGCCAAAGCATTTGACCAACTCGGCCAGCTCGCGCCCACCATCGAAATGACGGCCGACACCACCAATATGCGCGTCAGCACCGAAGAGCGCATTGATGCGTTTGCCAAAATTTTCGGCAAAGAAACCGAAGCCGCCGCGCTGAAAAAAGAGATTGACGAAGCCTTTGCCGCCGCCAAAACGGCAGCCGAGGGCAAAGGCAAAGGGCTGGTGATTTTGGTGAACGGCGGCAAAATGTCGGCCTTCGGCCCCGATTCGCGCTTCGGCTGGATTCACCGTGATGTCGGCATGCCGCCGGTAGATGAAAATATCAAAGAAGGCAGCCACGGCCAGCCGATTACTTTCGAATACATCAAGCAGCGCAACCCCGACTGGCTGTTTGTGCTTGACCGCAGTTCGGCCATCGGTGAAGACGGCGAAGCCGCGCAAAAAGTGCTGGATAACCCGCTGGTAGCCGGCACCACCGCATGGCAAAAAGGCCAAGTGGTTTACCTGTTGCCGGAAAACTATTTGGCCGCAGGCGGTGCGCAGCAATTGCTGAACGCCACCGGCCAGGTACGCGAAGCATTTGAAGCCGCCAAGTAAACCTGCGCTAAACCAATACACAGAACGCCTGTTTTTCAGGCTTCTGTGTCTTTGCGTTTCAGACGGCCTGAACGGAATACCGGCCTTACCCGTTGCACTCCGCCCGATAAAGGCCGTCTGAAAAGAAACCATTACTTAGAAAACCGCTCATGTTCCGCAAAGTTTCCTCACTCAATCTGTTCAGCCTCGCCGCGCTGATTGTGCTGTTTGTGGTCAGCCTCTCCATCGGTGTGGCCGACTTCAGCTGGCGGCATCTGTTTAACATGTCCGACGAATGGCAGCTGCTGCTCACCAGCCGTCTGCCGCGCACGTTTGCGATTGTGCTCACCGGTGCTTCGCTGGCGGTGGCGGGCATGATGTTGCAGATTCTGATGCGCAACCGCTTTATCGAGCCTTCGATGGTCGGCGCCACCCAAAGTGCTTCACTCGGCTTGCTGACGATGGCGCTGTTGTTTCCGGCAACTTCGCTGATGCTGAAAATGTCGGTGGCTTCGGTAGCCGCCCTGCTCGGCATGTTGGTGTTTATGCTGCTGATTCGCCGTCTGCCGCCCACCGCCCAGCTGATGGTGCCGCTGGTCGGCATTATTTTCGGCAGCATCATCGAATCGGCTACGGTGTTTATCGCTTATGAAACCGAAAGCCTGCAAATGCTGAGCGTGTGGCATCAGGGCGATTTTTCGGGGGTGTTGCTCGGGCGTTATGAATTGCTGTGGCTGGCCGGCATTCTGGCTTTGTCGGCGTATTTTATTGCCGACCAGCTTACTATTCTCGGCCTCGGCGAAACCGTGAGCGTGAATTTGGGCTTGAATCACCGCACGATTTTGTGGATCAGCCTGGTGATTGTGGCTTTGATTACCGCGCTGGTGGTGGTGACGGTGGGCGGCATTCCGTTTATCGGCCTGGTGGTGCCCAATATCGTCAGCCGCCTGATGGGCGACAAACTGCGCCAGAGCCTGCCTTCGGTGGCTTTGCTCGGCTCGGCTTTGGTATTGTTGTGCGACATCATCGGCCGCGTGATTCGTTATCCGTTTGAAATTCCGGTATCTACGGTGTTCGGTGTGTTGGGTACGGTGCTGTTTTTATGGTTATTGATGAGGAAGCCCGCCCATGCCGTCTGAAAAACGCAATCTGCTGCTGGCATTATTGACGCTGCTGGCGAGCTGCACGCTGTTTATGACCCTCAATGCCAACGGCAACTGGGATTTCGTGCTACCGCTGCGCGCCACCAAGCTGCTGGCGATTTTGCTGGTGGCCTATTCCATCGGCGTATCCACTATGTTGTTTCAAACCCTCACCAATAATCCGATTCTCACCCCATCGCTGCTGGGTTTTGATACTTTATATGTGTTTTTGCAGACGATGATGGTGGTGGTGTTCGGCAGCATGGCTTATACCCAGTTCAACCCCACGCTGAAATTCGGCGTGGAAATACTGGTGATGCTGGGCGGCTCGTTGCTGCTGTTTCAATTTTTGTTGCGCCAGGGCGGTCGTGATTTGGTGCGCATGATTTTAATCGGCGTGATTTTCGGGATTTTCTTCCGCAGCATCACCAGCCTGCTGCAACGCCTGATTGACCCGGAAGAATTCGCTGTGGCGCAGGCTTTTTCCTATGCGTCGTTTAATTCGTTCAACCGCAATCTGCTGTGGCCGAGCCTAGCGGTAGTCTTGATCAGCGCGGTGGTTATCTGGCGTGAGCGCCACCGGCTGGATGTGCACCTGCTCGGCCGCGACCAAACCATCAACCTCGGTATCCATTACCAGCGCAACACCTTATGGATTTTGGTGTGGATTGCCATTCTGGTGGCCACGTCCACCGCTTTGGTAGGGCCATTCGGCTTTTTCGGCCTGCTGGTGTGTGCGCTGGCCAACCATTTCACCGCCACCCAGCGTCACAGCATACGCCTGCCGATGTCTTTTCTGGTGGCTGGCGTGCTGCTGGTGGGCGGCCAAACCATCTTCGAACATGTGCTCAGCATGCAGGCCGTGTTGAGCGTGGCGGTCGAATTCGTCGGCGGCCTTGTGTTCCTGTATCTGATTTTGCGGAAAAAACCAGCATGATTAAAATTGAAAACGTCAGCCATAAAATCGGCAATCAGCTGATTTTAAATAATGTTAACCTCGATATTCCTTCAGGCGGCATCACCGCGCTGATCGGCCCCAACGGCGCGGGCAAATCCACCCTGCTCTCACTGATGGCGCGCCTACAACCGATTAGTCAGGGCAAAATCAGCTACAACGGCCACGATGTCGCCACCACCCCCACCGCCGATTTGGCGCGCATCATTTCCATCCTCACCCAGGAAAACGGCCTGCAAAGCCGCATTTCCGTGCGCGATTTGTTGATGTTCGGCCGCTATCCTTATCATCAGGGCCGCCCGAAAGACGTTGACCGCGAAATCGTGGCCAACGCGCTACAAGAATTCCAGCTCGAGCCGTTTGCCGAACGCTACCTCACCGAGCTTTCCGGCGGCCAGCGCCAGCGCGCCATGATTGCAATGGTGTTTTGCCAGAGCACCGATTATGTGCTGCTCGACGAGCCGCTCAACAACCTCGACATGTATTATGCGCGCAACCTGATGCAGCTGCTGCAACGCCTCACCCACGAGCACGACCGCACCACCGTGGTGGTGTTGCACGACATCAACCAAGCCGCCGCCTATGCCGACCATGTGGTGGCGATGCAAAACGGCGAAGTGGTATTCGCCGGTCCGCCCAACGAAGTGTTCACCCCCGCCAACATCCAAACCCTGTTTAGCATGGATGTGGCGGTGTTGGATTACGAGGGCAAAAAATTGGTGGTGCATCACGTGTGAGATTGATAAATGAATAAAGGCCGTCTGAAAGCTGCAGCATATTTTCAGACGGCCTTCAGTTTTACAGTTATTCACATCAAAACAAACTAATCCTTTCAGACGGCCTTTATATTAATCATCTGATTATTCAAACAAAAATTTCTAAGCATTAAATCCACCTTTGCTACATTGCGCTACATTGTTGCCATTTCCGCCGCCATCTGCTAGCTTCTCAAACAAGACTCACTTCACTTATTTTTCCTTCTGAAACGAGAACGCCATGCAGCTCCACATCCTCAACAACCCCAAAGACGCGCCGCTGGCCGCCGATGCCGAGTTCCTCAGCGAAGCGCTGTTCAACCTGTTGCAAAAAGAAACCAGCCCCACCGTATTGGCTGCGGTTAAAGCGATTGCCCGCGATGACGGCGGCAGCGACAATATTGCCGCGCTGCTGCCCGAACTGAATGAAACGCAAACGCAAAACCTGATTCTCGCCTGCGGCCTGTTTGCGCAGATGCTCAATATTGCCGAAGACGTGCACCACGAGCGCCGCCGCCGGATTCACGAAAGCGCGGGGCACAGCGACATCGAAGGCAGCTTGGCCGAAACCGTGCGCCGCATCAAAGCCGCCGATATCAGCCCCGAAGCCCTGCAAACGCAGCTCGACCGCACCCATATCGCCGCCGTGCTCACCGCCCACCCGACCGAAGTACAGCGCCAAGCCACCCTGAATTTCCACCGCCGTATCCGCGCGTTGTTGCCGCAGCGCGAGCATTGCGTGGGCGCGGAAGCGTTGGCCGAGTTGCAGCGCGAAGTGGAAGCCACGCTGCTGGCCTTGTGGCAAACCAGCGAAACACGCCATTTCAAAATCACCGTCAAAGACGAAATCAACAACGGCGTGTCGATTTTTCCGCTCAGTTTTTTCCAAGCGCTGCCCAAACTCTACCGCAGCCTTGAAAAGCAGTTTCAGACGGCCTGGCCCGATATTGAAGTGCCAAACTTGCTGCAAGTCGGCGGCTGGATCGGCGGCGACCGCGACGGCAATCCGTTTGTTTCCGCAGAAACCTTGCGCCACGCTTTTACCCGCCATGCCGACACCGTGTTTCACTATTACCGCAAGCAATTGGCCGAGTTGTATCAGGATTTGCCGCTTTCCATCCGCCGCGTGAATGTCAGCGATGATGTATTGGCGCTTTCCGCCCAATCGCCCGACACCGAAATCGCCCGCGAAGAAGAGCCTTACCGCCGCGCCATCGCCTATATCATGGCGCGCCTGATTGCCAAAGGCCGCAAAATCGGCCTTACCCTCGGCTGCCGCTTCGGCCTGCTGGCGCCCTATCCCGATGCCGAAAGCTTTATCGCCGATTTGCGCACGCTGCAAACTTCGCTGCGCAACAACGGCAGCGAAGCGCTGGCCGATGCGCGCATTGCCGATTTAATCCGTACCGCCACCCTGTTCGGCTTTTACATGATGCCGCTCGATTTGCGCCAACACGGCGGCAAACACGCCGAAGTGGTGGCCGAATTGTTTCAACAAGCCGGCCTGGAAGATTACGCCGCGCTCTCCGAAACCGAAAAACAAACCGTTTTACTGCGCGAGCTGCACAACCGACGCCCGCTCTACAACCGCTACGTCAGCTATAGCGAAGCGGCCGAACACGAATTGGCGATTTTCAACGAAGCACGCAAAATCAAAGATGAATTGGGCGAACAGGCCATCAACCAAAGCATTATTTCCAATGCCGAGCAGGCCAGCGATTTGCTGGCGTTGGCGCTGCTGTTAAAAGAAAGCGGCTTATTGATTTTAGAAAACGGCAAACCGAAAGGCCGTCTAAACATCGTGCCGCTGTTTGAAACCATCGAAGCGCTGGAAAACGCCTGCCCGGTGATGGAAACCATGTTCGGCCTGCCGTGGTATCGCGATTTGCTCGCCAGCCGCGACAATATTCAGGAAATCATGCTCGGCTATTCCGATT
>CAYVIS010000020.1:0-17665 GCA_964451565.1 uncultured Neisseria sp. | reverse complement strand
TCGTGGTAGCTGTCGAGTTCGCCGAATTCGGTCGCCATCAGCGCGGCATCGGCCAATCCGGCGCAATCGTCTTCGGCGGTGTAGCGGGCGATGTCGAGCGCGGCGCGCACGGTGTCTTGCAGCGCTTGGGCGGAAAAATCGGCGGTGCTGGCGCGGCCTTTGCGTTGGCCGACATACACGGTGATGTCGAGCGATTTGTCTTGCTGGTATTCGATTTGCTCGATTTCGCCCAAGCGCACATTCACGCCTTGGCCGAGCGATTCACTCAAATCGGCTTCCGCTGCGGTGGCGCCGCCTTGACGGGCGAGCTGCAACACTTGTTCGCAGAGGCCGGAAAGTTCGTTTTTGTGGTGGTTAAACATGAATCATCCGATAAAAATTTGCCGTTTATTCTAACCTTTTTTCAGACGGCCTCGGTAAATTTATGGCAATGGCACCGATTGGGCGGCGGCAGGCTGTGTTAAAATACGCGCCATTATTCAACGGAATTCCGACATGAGCGAGCAAAACGAACAAGAATGGGTCAGCAAAACCCGCATGAAAAAGCAGATGAACGATTTGCAGGATTTGGGCGTGCAGCTCACCAAGCTTTCGGCCGACACGCTGAAAAAAATCGGCCTGCCCGAGGATTTGCTCGAAGCGGTGCTGGCGCACAAAAAAATCACCGCCAACGGCGCGCTCAAGCGCCAAACCCAATACATCGGCCGCCTGATGCGCGACGTCGATCCCGCGCCGATTGAAGCTTATCTGGCCAAATTGCGCGGCGACAATGCGGCACACAACGCGCTGATGCAGCGCATCGAGCAGGCACGCGAGCGGCTGATTGCCAACGACGACGCGCTCACCGCCTTTATCGCCGAATACCCCGAGGCGGATGTGGGCAAACTGCGCACGCTGGTGCGCAACACCCGCAAAGAGCAGGAATTGAACAAACCGCCGAAAAACTTCCGCGCGCTGTTTCAGGAAGTGAAAGCGGTGATGACGGGCGGCAGTGAAGCGGCGGAAGATGAAGATTTCGTTGCCGACGATGAATAAACGACACGTTTGCAACAATGCAGAGGCCGTCTGAAAACCTGTTCAGACGGCCTCTATCATTGAAGATGTTGTTAGAAATGGTAGTCTTGCTCCATCAGCCATACCGCGCCCAATGTCAGCAGCGAAGCGATGCCGATAAAGACAATCAGGTTTAAAAAGAAGATAGACATAGTCATGCCTCCGTGTTGTGATGGCCGCCAAAGCAGCGGCTTGCTGTTATTGATGCGTTTAGAATAGCAAGCGCCACATGCGCCAACAAGCGGCGGCGGGCGGCTTTTACCTGATTTTCCCGTGTGAAAAATGCAATAATTATCAAACACTAACAAGAAAAACAATCATATTCTTTCCCCGCACCCCCTTATCGGACAGCCGTCATTTTCTTCCCGCAACCGTTTCTGCTACCATAATGCTTTTTCTTGAAAAGCCCTGCCCCATGCTGTCTGCTTTACGCCGTTTTCTGCCGTCACCCCGACGTTTGGCCGTGCTCTTTTTCGGCATCATCATTCCGCTCTTGATTGCCGGAGAAATCGCCGAAGAAGTGCTGGAGCAGGAGCGTTTCGCTTTTGAGCAGCCGCTGATGCTGTGGCTGCACCACCACATCGCCCCCGCTTTCACGCCGGTTGCCGTGGCGCTGCATTATGTCGGCAAAACCGCCACTGCCGTTGCCATTTCGCTGCTGTTTGCCGCTTATTACTATGCCCGCAGACAGCGCAGCCGCGCGGTGTTCGTTTTGCTCGGCACCGCGCTGCCCACCGCCGTCATGTTTGTGTCCAAGCAGTTTTTCGACCGCGCCCGCCCCGAATTCTGGCCGCGCATCATCGAAGAAACCAACGCCTCTTTCCCCAGCGGCCACAGCACGTTTGCCGCCGCGCTGGCAACAATATTCGTGTTGGTGTATTGGCATTCGCCGCACCGCCGCCTCATCATTATTACCGCCGTGCTGTTTGCCTTGCTGATGGGCTTTTCGCGCATCATATTGGGCGTTCACTATCCCACCGATGTTTTAGTCGGCTGGATAACCGGCACCAGCATCGTGTTGGGGCTGTACATCGTCATGTATCACCGCCTGCCGCGCCCGTAATGTGAATACTAAGCACAGAGGCCGTCTGAAACCATTCGTTCAGACGGCCTCAAGCCCTTTTGCCGCGTTCATTATCCTGTTAACATAACAACTTAGCGTACTTCCTCCCGCCTGAACCATGCCCTCCACCACTTTCCCGCCTCTGCACACCCCGCGCTGGCTGCGCGGCGGCAACCTCGAAACCCTCTATGCCAAAACCCTGCAGGCTCCGCCGCCCGCCTACCGCCGCGAATTGCTGCCCGACAGCACCGGCCAAACGCTGGTGGCTTACGACTTTATCGACAGCCCGCGCGCCGATGCACCGCTGGTGGTTTTGTTTCACGGCTTGGAAGGCAGCAGCCGCAGCCATTACGCCGTAGCGCTGATGAACGCTGTGGCCGCGCGCGGCTGGCACGGCGTGGTAGCGCATTTTCGCGGCTGCGGCGGCGTACCCAACACCGCACCCGTGTATTACCATTCCGGCGACAGCCGCGAAATCGAATTCATGTTGCAAACTCTGTCTGCACGCTATCCCGCCATTTACGCTGCAGGCGTATCACTCGGAGGCAATGCTTTGGCCAAATATTTGGGCGAACAAGGCCGCGCCGCCATCCCGCAGGCCGCCGCCGTGGTATCCGCCCCGGTCGACCTCACCGCCGCAGGCACGCGCTTCGACAAAGGCACCACCCGTCTGCTCTACACCCGCTATTTTTTCAACACCCTGCTGCCCAAAGCACGCGCCTTCGATTTCCACAGCGAAGCCCTCAGCCGCTGCAAAACCCTCAGCGACTTTGATGATGCGTTCACCGCACCGCTGCACGGTTTTCAAAACGCCGCCGACTATTACCGCCGCGCCTCCTGCAAACCGCTACTGCCCGCCATCGAAACCCCGACTCTGCTGCTCAACGCCGTCAACGACCCCTTCCTGCCGCCCGAAGCCCTGCCTTCTACCAAAGAAGTATCGCCCGCCGTCACCCTGTTGCAACCGGCGCACGGCGGCCATGTCGGCTTTGTCAGCGGACGCGGCAGAGGCCATCTGAACTGGATGCCGCAAACGCTGCTGGCTTATTTCGAACGCGCCGGCGCGTGAAGTCGGGCATCGGCTTATTTATAGTGAAAGGCCGTCTGAATGGTACTCAAATCACTTGTAGAGGCTTTTGCAAAATATCCTTTCGTCGCGCCTGCGCAGGCAGGAGCCCAGGCTGAAGCGCAGCTTCAGTTGTTAGTCAAGTAACAGCAATCAAATGAAAATCTAATCCACTATATATGCATGATTATTTTCAGTAACGCAGCAGACAAGCAAAGCGTTGTTTTGCACCAGGCCCTGCCTGCGCAGGCGCGACGAAAGGATATTTTGCAAAAGTCACTTGTAGTAAACCGGTCAAACCATTCAGACGGCCTTCTGCGTTATAATCCGCCTCTTCATCTTAATCCACCTCCCCGCAACATGAACTTCACCACCGAAATCATCCACATCATCGGCACCGCTGCTTTTGCCGTGTCCGGCTACCTCGTCGGCGTGCGCAAGCGGCTGGACGTGTTGGGCGTGTTGATTGTGGCGCTGCTCACCGCCATCGGCGGCGGCATGATGCGCGACGTATTGATGGGGCGCGTGCCTGCCGTGTTCACCCAAAACAGCGCCATCCTCACCATCGGCGCCACGCTGGTTTTGGCGTGGCTGTTTAAGCTGCAACACAGCAAAAAGAAAGTGCTCGCAGCCTCATTCCTGCTCGCCGACTCGCTCGGGCTGGTGGCCTTCACCATCACCGGCGCGCAAGTGGGGCTGATGTATGAATTAAACCTGTTCGGCGTGGTGATGCTCGGCTTCGTCACCGCAGTGGGCGGTGGCATCGTGCGCGACACTTTGGTGAACGATATTCCGATGATTCTGCGCAAAGATTTCTATGGCACGGTGTCGGTGATTATCGGGCTGGCGCTCTACGGTCTCGACCGCCTCGGCTGGGTGAATGCGCTGACCCTCAATATCCTGTTGTGGGGCGGCTACGCGCTCAGATTGTGGGCGCACCGCGTGGCGTGGGCGTTGCCGCGGTTTTGATGCAGGCCGTCTGAAAGCCTACCGCGCCGCCCGGATTTCAGGTAGCATAAAGCCCTGCTGATTCTTCGCTTTCAGACGACCTTATATCCGCTGCAAATGCGCAGGCCGTCTGAAACGCTCCTGTCTCTCTATAATATAGAAAACACCATGACCGACATCCTCAATAAAATCCTCGCCACCAAAGCCGAAGAAGTGGCCGCCGCCAAAGCCGCCGTGCCGCTCGAAGAAATCAAACGCCGGGCCGCCGACGCGCTGCCGGTGCGCCCGTTTCTACAAGCCCTGCAGGCCAAACACGTCGCCGGGCAGCCCGCCATCATCGCTGAAGTGAAAAAAGCCAGCCCCAGCAAAGGGCTGATTCGCGCCGATTTCGACCCTGCCACCATCGCCCGTGCCTACGAGCGCGCCGGTGCCGCCTGCCTGTCAGTGCTCACCGATGAGCAATATTTCCAAGGTTCGCCCGAATACCTGCGCCAAGTGCGCGCGGCGGTAAATCTGCCGGTGTTGCGCAAAGACTTCATCATCGACGATTACCAAGTTTACCAAGCCCGCGCCTGGGGCGCCGATGCCGTGTTGCTGATTGCCGCCGCGCTGGAAGCAGAGCAGTTGGCTCAATTCGAAGCCACCGCCCATGCGCTCGGCATGACGGTATTATTGGAATTGCACGATGCCGCCGAGCTGGAAAAATGCCGCGCCCTCACCACCCCGCTGGTCGGCGTCAACAACCGCAACCTGCGCACATTTGACGTATCGCTGCAACAAACGCTGGATTTGCTGCCCGCACTCGACGGCAAAACCGTGGTCACCGAAAGCGGCATCACCGGCAAAGCCGATGTCGACTTTATGCAGGCAAAAGGCGTGCACACCTTTTTAATCGGCGAAACCTTTATGCGCGCCGACGATATCGAAGCCGCAGTGAAGACTTTGTTTTAAAGTGATTTACACATTTAAAGTCGCTTAAAATAAAGGAGCTGGGACAACTACACATTGACACATAGGAGCCAAAAAAGATAATATGCAATTTCAGGTAGCCAAACTTTCATGCGGAACTTGAAATATTGAAAGCTACAACTATCTTTTTCTCAACGATTTTTTAAAGTACAGAAGGAGATAATCATGAAAAGTACATATTTAGACGGCTGGGACGGCAATGACTGAACTAGTTCAAAGCATTATCACAATAGGAACGCCGATACTGACAGCTATCGGCGTTTTTGTTGCTGCTTACGGCGTTATGCGCAATACTGAAAATGCCAAAAAACGCGCTACCATTGATATGATTATGGCCGAACGTAATAATGTTCCTTTACAAGAGGCTATTTCTCGCGTGAACGAAATGGCTAAAACAGAAGGCTGCATCTTTGCTACCTATATGTCAGAAAAAGAAGAGCATCAAGGAGACAGGAAACATATTCTCAAAGTATTGAATCAGCGAGAATTTGTTTCTGCTGGCGTATTAGGTGGTGCCTTGCATGAGAAAATGTACAAAGATTTCCAATACTCTATGCTTCTGCGTGACTGGGATAACTTAAGCGGATTTATTTTAGAATTAAGACGTGTCAGAAGTGCACCTACAGCATTTCAGGAGTTTGAAACTCTGGTTAAGAAATGGAAAAAAAGACCCCTTAAAGTAAAACACTAACTTCTCTTACTGCTTGATTTCCAGTGATTTTTTAAAGAATGAGGTAAGGCCGTCTGAAAATAATTATTTCCAGACGGCTTTTATACCAAACAACTGATTCAGTAGCGATTCCCACACACGATTCCCGTTATAATGCCTCATCTGCTGCGCATGATTCTCATACGCCCCATTTTTTATTCAGACGGCTGTTTGATTACCGTAAAGGCCGTCTGAAACCGAAAGGACACACACATGGCCATTATCATCAAAACCCCCGAAGAAATCGAAAAAATGCGCGAACTCGGCCGCCTGGCCGCCGAAGCGCTCGACTACATCGGGCAATTCGTCAAACCCGGCGTCACCACCAACGAGCTGGACAAGTTGATTTATGATTACCACGTCGACATACAGGGTGGCTATCCCGCGCCGCTCAACTACGGCAACCCGCCCTACCCGAAATCTTGCTGCACGTCGGTCAACCATGTCATCTGCCACGGCATTCCCGATGACAAACCGCTGAAAAACGGCGACATCATCAACATCGACGTCACCATTAAAAAAGACGGCTTCCACGGCGACTCCAGCCGCATGTTTGCCGTCGGCACCATCAGCCCGCATGCGCAACGCCTGATTGACGTAACCCACGAATCCATGATGGCCGGTATCGCCGCCGTCAAGCCCGGCGCGACTTTGGGCGACATCGGCCATGCCTGCCAGCAGGTTGCCGAAAATGCCGGTTATTCGGTGGTGCAGGAATTTTGCGGCCACGGCATCGGCCGCGGCTTTCACGAAGAGCCGCAAGTGTTGCATTATGGCCGCAAAGGCCAGGGGCTGGTGCTGGAGCCGGGCATGATTTTCACCATTGAGCCGATGATCAACCAAGGAAAACGCCATTTGCGCATCCTGCCCGACGGCTGGACCGTGGTGACAAAAGACCGTTCGCTCTCGGCGCAATGGGAGCATGAAGTGCTGGTTACTGCCGAAAGTTGCGAAATACTGACGGTGAGCCCGGCCTCCGGCAAGCCTTAATTTAGCCTAAATCAAACATTAATGAATTTAGATGAATTGCTCTATTTATCGTTAAAACCTTTTGATTCTAAATAAATTAAAGCTAAGAGACGCCCCATAGTCAATATGAATGTTAACGCTAGAAAAAAAATATCAAACTTCTATTGCATCTCCTGTCTAAAGTCTTATACTTTACTACCTGCAGTTAATAATATATCATATATGTTATTATCGTTAACGGTATTAAAGTTGGCTGAAACTATTCTGGCTTTAAACTCAAATAAGAAAAGAAGGAAATTTAATGAAATCGTTCGAGCAAATCGAAAACATTCGCGACATCCGCAAAAAACTCGGCTTGAACCAAATGGATTTTTGGAGCCGAATCGGTGTTACCCAATCGGGTGGCTCCCGCTACGAGTCTGGCCGCAACATGCCCAAGCCCGTGCGTGAGCTGCTCCGTTTGGTGCATATCGAAAATGTGGACCTGGCCAAAGTCAACCGTGAAGATTTAACCATCGCCACGCTGTTGAAAGAACGCCAACCCGAGCTTTATGCCTCTTTGAAAAAAGAAGCCAAAGCAAAATAAGCCTTTGCGCTTATGCAAGCTGCCCGTCTGCCTGTGTGCAAACGGGCAGCTTCCGCTTGGTTTTCAGGCCGTCTGAAAGCATCCGGCATAGGTTTCAGACGGCGATTGCGCTATAATCCCACGATTCAAACTTATTCACCCAGCAACACGCCAAACATCATGCTAAACAAATACAATCCCGCCGAAATCGAAACCAAACACTATCAAGCCTGGGAAGCCGCCGGCCATTTTCAGCCGCACATGGATTTGGGCAAGCCCTCATTCTCTATCCAGCTGCCGCCGCCGAATGTAACCGGCACGCTGCACATGGGCCACGCCTTCAACCAAACCATTATGGACGGCCTCACCCGCTATTACCGCATGAAAGGCTGCAACACCGCTTGGATTCCGGGCACCGACCACGCCGGCATCGCCACCCAAATCGTGGTGGAGCGCCAGTTGGCCGAAGAAGGCGTGTCGCGTCATGATTTGGGTCGCGCGGGCTTTTTGGAAAAAGTGTGGGCGTGGAAAAACGTATCCGGCGGCACGATTACCGAGCAAATGCGCCGCATGGGCTGCTCGGCCGATTGGACGCGCGAATATTTCACCATGGACGACACCCGCGCCGAAGTGGTGACCGAAGTGTTTGTGCGCCTGTTTGAGCAAGGCCTGATTTATCGCGGCAAACGCTTGGTAAACTGGGATCCGGTGCTGGGCACGGCGGTGTCTGATTTGGAAGTGGAAAGCGTGGAAGAGCAAGGCCATATGTGGCATATCCGCTATCCGCTGGCCGGCAACCCCGCCGAAGCGGTGATTGTGGCCACCACCCGCCCCGAAACCCTGCTCGGCGACGTGGCCGTGGCGGTGAACCCTGAAGACGCTCGCTATGCCGGTTTAATCGGCCAAGAACTGCTGCTGCCGCTCACCGGCCGCCGCATTCCCGTGATTGCCGATGAATATGTGGAAAAAGATTTCGGCACCGGCTGCGTGAAAATCACGCCCGCGCACGATTTCAACGACTATGAAGTGGGCAAACGCCACAACACGCGCCTGATTAATGTATTTGATTTAGAAGCCAAAGTATTGGCTGAAGCCGAAGTGTTCAACTTCAAAGGCGAAGCGCAAGCCGGCTTTGCCCTGCCCGCCGCTTACGCCGGCCTCGACCGCTTCGCCGCGCGCAAACAAATGCTGGCCGACCTCGAAGCGCAAGGCTTATTGGCCGACACCAAACCGCACACGCTGATGACGCCCAAAGGCGACCGCACCGGCTCGGTGATTGAGCCCATGCTCACCAGCCAATGGTTTGTCGCCATGAGCGCCACGCCCAATGGCGGTGAGCCCGACAGCGAATTCAAAGGCATGAGCCTGGCGCAAAAAGCCAAACACGCGGTTGACAGCGGCGCGGTGAAATTCATCCCCGAAAATTGGGTTAACACTTATAACCAATGGATGAACAACATCCAAGACTGGTGCATCTCGCGCCAATTGTGGTGGGGGCATCAGATTCCGGCTTGGTATGATGAAAACGGTAATTGCTATGTCGCCCGCAATCAAGAAGAGGCGGAAAAGCTTTCAGACGGCCTCAAACTCACCCGCGATGAAGACGTGCTCGACACTTGGTTCTCCTCCGCACTCGTGCCGTTTTCGACTTTGGGTTGGCCGTCTGAAACCGATGATTTGAAAGCCTTTTTGCCCAGCAATGTGCTCGTTACCGGCTACGAAATCATCTTCTTCTGGGTGGCGCGCATGATTATGATGACCACCCACTTCACCGGCAAAGTGCCGTTTAAAGACGTGTACATTCACGGCATGGTGCGCGACCACGAAGGCAAAAAAATGTCGAAATCCGAGGGCAACGTGATTGACCCGGTGGATTTGATCGACGGCATCGACTTGGAAAACCTGCTGGTCAAACGCACCACCGGCCTGCGCCGCCCCGAAAAAGCGCCGCAAGTGAAAAAAGCCACCGAAAAGCTGTTCCCCGAGGGCATTCCCGTGTTCGGCACCGATGCGCTGCGCTTCACCATGGCCAGCTACGCCAGCTTGGGGCGCAGCATCAACTTCGATTTCAAACGCGCCGAGGGCTACCGCAATTTCTGCAATAAATTGTGGAACGCCACCAATTTCGTGCTGATGAATGTGGAAGATAAAGACTGCGGCCAAGACGAAACCCAGCCTTTGGCCTACACTTTTGTCGACCAATGGATTATCGGCCGCCTGCAACAAACCGAAGCGGCCACCGCCGAAGCCTTCGACACCTACCGCTTCGATTTGGCCGCGCAAACGCTGTATGAATTTGTGTGGAACGAATATTGCGACTGGTATATCGAGCTGGCCAAAGTGCAGCTGCAAACCGGCTGCCCCACCACCCAGCGCACCACCCGCCGCACTCTTGTGCGCGTGCTGGAAGTGATTCTGCGCCTGCTGCACCCGATTATGCCTTTCATCACCGAAGAGCTGTGGCAAACCGTTGCCCCGCTGGCCAACGCCAAACAAACCGACAGCATCATGCTCGCCGCCTGGCCGCTGCCCGATAACGAAAAAATCGTGCCCGCCGCGTTCGACAAAATGGCTGCGCTGCAAGACTTAATCGGCAGCGTGCGCAACCTGCGCGGCGAAATGGGTTTGGCGCCGAGCGTGAAAGCACCGCTGTTTGTCGAAGGCGGCGATGAGTTGGCCGATTTGCTGAAATATGTGCCGATGATGGCGCGCCTCACCGAAGCCAAACTGGTCGATACCCTGCCCGAAGCCGAAGACGCGCCCGTGGCTGTATGCCAAAATGCCCGCCTGATGCTGAAAGTGGAAATCGACAAAGCCGCCGAAACCGCACGTTTGGGCAAAGAAGCCGAGAAACTGCAAAAAGCGCTGGATAAACTCAACGCCAAGCTCAGCAAACCCGGCTACACCGACAAAGCCCCCGCGCATCTGGTGGAAAAAGACCACGCAGAATTGGCCGATTTGGAAAGCAAAATGACAAAAGTGCAATCGCAATTGGCGAAGTTGAAAGCCTGATTGGGTATTGCAAATGAAAAGGCCGTCTGAAAACCGATATTTTCAGACGGCCTTTTCATTTAACAGCTCATCGCACCTGCACAGGTACAACCCCAACCTGAAGCTCAGTGCCGGTTGTCTGCAAGCACAGCATCCAACGCATTCATTATCTGATTGAGCAATATAGTGAATTAAATTTGAACCAGTACAGCGTTGGGTTCGCCTTGTCGTACTAGGTGTACTGTCTGCGGCTTCCCGCCTTGTCCTGATTCAAATTTAATCCACTATAAAACCATCATCTTTGAATCTGTAAGAAGACCGGTGCAGCGCTGCCTTATCGTTCCTGTGGGCACTCAAGCAACCAGCATCGGAAAAACTTGAGGCCGTCTGAAAGCAATATTTTCAGACGGCCTCAAGTGATACGCACAGGCTGTGCCAATTAATGCCGCAACACCTCATCCGACAGAGGCTCGTCTTCTTCGGCAGGCATGGTGTAATCTTCGTTCGCCCATGCGCCCAAATCAATCAGTTTGCAACGCTCGCTGCAAAACGGGCGGTATGGGTTTTCCGGCAGCCACAACACCGCCTCGCCGCAGGTCGGGCATTTCACCACGGGAATTTCTTGGCTCATCATTTACTCCACAACAGGATCGAAGCTGCACATAATCAGCTTGAACGGCACATCACCTTCCAATGCCTTCCCCCGCGCATTTTCTTGCGAGGCGCTCAGGAAACGGATGTGGGTGAAATATTTGTTGGCCGACACTTCCGGCAGGGCTTGTTGCGCCATATCCACTTCAATCGACAGCATGTGGATATTCTGCGCCAAGCTGTTGTGTTGGTAATTGCCTTTGTGCGCCACGCAGTCTACCGAGCGGGTATTGCTGCGCAAGATGCCCAGCAACACCGACACCGCATGGTAAGTCGGTGTGAGCATGGCAATCCATTTCTGCAAATCGGCCAAACGCCGTTCATGCGGCAGTTGCTGCCAATAATAATAGGAAGACATGTCAAACGGGCTGGTGCCGCCGGGCACCAGCATGCGTTGTTTGATGGCCATCAGCCATTCGTTTTCGCGCAAATGTTGGCCGAATTTCTGCTGCACGCCCTGAAGGCTTTCGGCCACTTGCTGCAGTTGCGGCTTCAATTTACAGGCTTCTTCCCGGTTGATGTCGCGGCTGTTGGCCAATAGCTGCTTCTGTCGCTCCAGCTCCTGCAAAATATCCAGCTTCACCTCGGCGCGGCCGGCGCATTCCATGATTTCAAACAGGGTAAACAGCGCCAGATGGTGCGCCCACGGGCTGTCTGCGCGCACGCTTTCGGCATTGAAGCGGTTAAACAGATGCTCAATGCGCAAGAAGCTGCGGACGCGCTCCGACAACGGATGTTCAAAAACTATCATGACCTTACTCTGGATAAAAGGGAAAACGCGCTTAGGTTTCAGACGGCTCGGTATACACAGCGCGGTAATAGCGGTGCAGCCGCCCCACCGCGTCTGCCAATGCCTGCGGGCTGCCCTCATTGCCCACTACATCGTCTGCTGCACGCAAACGCTTGAGGCGCGGGGCTTGGCTCGCCATTATACGTTTAATTTCATCTTCGGATAAACCGCTGCGCTGCTGCACACGCTCGATTTGTGTCGCTTCGGATACATCAACCGCCAAAATCCGGTCAACCAACGCCAGAAACTGCGGATAACCCACCAGCAACGGCAGCTCGACAATGCCGTAAGCCGCGCCGGCATATTGCTGCTGTTGCGCCCGAATGCCTGCAATAATTAGCGGAAACATGATGGCTTCCAATTCGGCTTTCGCTTCAGGCCGTCTGAACACCAAATCGCGCAGCCTGTCGCGTTTCAGACGGCCTTCATCATCAAACAGGTCATTGCCGAAATGAGCACGGATGGCGGGCAGCGCCGCGCCTTTGTCTGCCGTCAGACTGCGGCTGACGGCGTCAGCATCAATCAAAGGCACGCCCAAATGTACAAATTCGGCAGCGGCCTTTGATTTGCCGCTGCCGATACCGCCGGTCAAGCCTATCCATACCGTCATATCAAAATCCCGAAGCCTGCAACCACCAGCGCACACCCGCCGTCACCTGCTCGTTGGCCACAAAAGTCAGCCAACCGGCAACAGCAAGGCTGGGGCCGAAGGCAAACTGCTGCCCTTTGGCCACCCGCATCAACACAGCGACAATAATGCCGGTGAGTGCGGCGAGGAAGACGACAACCGGCAATGCGGCAACGCCCAGCCACGCACCGAGCGCAGCCAGCAGCTTGAAGTCGCCGCCGCCCATACCGATTTTGCCGGTAGCCAGTTTGTAGAGATAACACAACAACCACAAACTCATATAGCCCAACACCGCGCCCCAAACTGCCGAAGCCAGCGGCACAAGGCCGTCTGAAAGGTTAAACAGCAAACCCAGCCACAACAGCGGCAGGGTGATTTGGTCGGGCAGATATTGGGTGTCGGCATCGATAAAAGTCAGCGCCACCAGCATGGCGGTCAACACCAGCCCGGCCAGCGTAATGAAGCTCCAGCCGTATTGCCACGCCACCACACCAAACAACACCGCCGTCAGCAGCTCCACCAGCGGATAGCGCTTGCTGATGGGCGTTTTGCAGCTGCCGCATTTGCCGCCCAGCAGCAGATAGCTCAACACCGGAATATTCTGCCAGGGCTTCACCGGCGCATGACATTTCGGACAGCGCGAATCGGGTTTGACCAGATTGAACGGCTGCTTTTCATCCTCGTTCAATGCCAAGCCGAGATGCTCTTTGGCAAACGCCGTCCAATCACGTTCCATCATCACCGGAACGCGGTAAATCACCACGTTTAAAAAACTGCCGACCAACAGGCCGAACAAAACGGCCAACGGCAGCGCAAACGGCGCCCATGTATTTGCGTCAAACATGATTAACCCACCACGCTGCCCAAATTGAAGAGCGGCAGATACATGGCCACCAACAGCGTGCCGATAATCGTACCCAATACCACCATGATAATCGGCTCCATCAATGACGAAAGCTGGGCGATGGAATTGTCGACTTCGTCTTCATAAAATTCGGCCGACTTATTCAACATATCGTCGAGCGAGCCGGATTCTTCGCCGATTGAGGCCATCTGCAACACCATATTCGGAAACATATCCGTGCTCTGCATGCTGGAAGTCAGCGACAAGCCTTGGGTCACTTTCGAGCGGATGTCTTGCGTGGCCTCTTCATACAGAATATTGCCCGAAGCACCGGCCACCGAATCCAGCGCCTCCACCAACGGCACACCGGCGGCAAACAATGTCGCCGTGGTGCGCGACCAGCGGGCAATGGTGGCCTTGCGCACAATCGACCCGAAAATCGGCACTTTCAACAACATGCCGTCAACCCGCTTTTGGAAAGCAGGCGAGTTTTGGTGCCATTTAAACAGGATAAAGCTCGAAGCAATGATGCCGATAATGATAATCCAGCCGTAGCTGACGAAAAAATCCGAAATCGCCATCACCACTTGGGTCATGCCCGGCAATTCCGCGCCCATATTGCTGTATACCTTTTTAAAGGCAGGCAATACAAACATCATCATCACCATAATCAGCGCAATAGCCACCACAATAATCGCAATCGGATAAGCCAGCACGCTCTTCACTTTTTTCTTGATGGCTTGGGTTTTTTCTTTATACACCGCCAATTTATCGAGCAGGCTTTCCAATACGCCGCCTGCCTCACCGGCGGAAATCAGATTGCAGTAAAAACGGTCGAAATATTTCGGATGCTTGGCAAACGCTTTGCCCAAGGCGCTGCCCTGCTCCACATCGGCGCGCACCTGCATCAACAGCTGCGTCATGGCCGGATTCACATGGCCGCGTGCCACCAATTCAAACGCCTGCATCAGCGGCAGGCCTGCTTTCATCATGGTCGCCAGCTGGCGGGTGAATACGGTGATGTCTTCCTGAGTGATGCGGCGTTTGCGCACCGCCTTGACTTTGCTGATGCGCAACGGGCGGATGCCGCGCCGTTGCAGCTTTTTGCGTGCTTCTTCTTCGTCTTTGGCAATCACTTCACCGCGCACGATTTGGTCGATATTGGTGTTTTTGCCTTCAAAAGTAAAGCGTTTGCCTTTATCTTTTTTGGCCAAGCGGGCGCCAGCTTTTGCTTGATTCATGTTGTCCCCTTAAATTAATCGTTGGTATGCGCCAGCACTTCTTCCAGCGAAGTCATGCCCTGCATGACTTTCATCAAACCGGCACGGCGTAAGTCTACCATGCCTTGCTGATACGCCATATTCATAATATCGACTTCAGTGCCGTTGTTCAGAATCACCCGTTGCATTTCTTCCGTCACCGGCATCACTTCATACACACCCATCCGGCCTTTATAGCCTTTGCCGCGGCAGCTGTCGCAGCCCACCGGCCGGTAGAGCGTCCATTCCCCCGCCAAATCTTTATCGGTAAAACCGGCTTTTTTCAATGCGTCGGCAGGTGGCTTTTCCGCAGGCGCCTTGCAATTCGGACACAAGCGCCGCAACAGCCGCTGCGCCATAATCAGGCTCACCGAGCTGGCAATATTAAACGGCGCCACGCCCATATTGAGCATGCGCGACAAAGTGGCCGGTGCATTGTTGGTATGCAGGGTAGAAAACACCATATGGCCGGTTTGCGCCGCTTTGATGGCGATATCGGCGGTTTCCAAATCGCGAATCTCACCCACCATAATAATATCCGGGTCTTGGCGCAGGAAAGAGCGCAAAGCCGCTGCAAACGTCAGCCCTTGCTTGTCGTTCACATTCACTTGGTTGACACCCGGCAGGTTAATCTCAGCCGGGTCTTCCGCCGTGGCAATGTTCACATTTTCCGTGTTCAAAATATTCAGACAGGTATAGAGCGACACCGTTTTGCCCGAGCCGGTCGGGCCGGTTACCAGCACCATGCCGTAGGGGCGGTGAATCGCTTCCAGCAGCAACTCTTTCTGGAAAGGCTCGAAGCCCAATTGCTCGATATTCAACACGCTGGCATCCGAATTCAAAATCCGCATCACCACTTTTTCGCCAAACAAAGTCGGCAAGGTGCTGACCCGGAAATCAATCGGCCGGCCGTGTTTGTGGAAGGCAATCTGAATGCGCCCGTCTTGCGGAATGCGCTTTTCCGAAATATCCAGCCGCGCCATCACCTTGATACGCGAAGCCAACTGCCCCCGCACCGCCACCGGCGGCTGCACCACCTCGCGCAACTGGCCGTCGACGCGGAAACGCACGCGCGCCATCTGCTCGTAAAATTCAAAATGGATATCAGAAGCGCCCGCATTGAGGGCATCGGAAAGCGTTTTATGGATAAAGCGCGGAATCGGTCCGTCTTCCGCCTCTTCATTATCGATATACAGCGCCTGCGCAGGCAGACTGTCTTGCTGTTCTTTGCTGATTTCCTTCAAAATCGTGGTCGAACGCTGCCCCAGCCATTCCAACAGCGAGCTCAACTGATCATCGCGCACCACCACCAAATCAATCGACACCCCCGAGGAGAAAGCGATTTTCTGGAAATTCTGAATCTGCGTCGGGTCAGACACCGCCAAATACACCTTGCGCCCGCGCCGGAAAATCGGCACACAGCGGCTGTTGAGCATCTGCTCCTCCGTCAGCACATCCGTGAGGATATTGCTGCGCGGATAATAGCGTAAATCCAACAACGGGTAACTGAACACCCGCGCCAACAATTCCGCCAACGCCTTCGGATTGGTCACGCCGTCGTCAAACAGCAACGGAATAATATCCTTGCCGCCCGCCAACGCGCTCTGATACCGCTCCGCCTGACTGCCAGTCACAATCTGGCTTTGTACCAACACTCTTAATAAACCGACGCTCATGGTGGATAACCTGCCTGTTGCCGCATACCGGCCAATTCCGATATCCGGCCAACTCTGTCTGAATGGTATATAGATAGCCCCCACAAATGAAGCATAGTGCAAAGCAGCCGGCCGCAGCCGACGCTATGCCGTTTTTATTTGAGGTAACTATCGAAAATAAAAATAATAGGTGACCGCATTATAAGATAACTACACCCCACATAGAAATGAAATTGCATATTTTACTGTCTGAAAAAACTATTTCACCATATAACAACAGGCCGGGAATATTCCCGGCCTGTTGTTATATGGATTAGATTTGAATCCATACAGCGTTGGTCCGCCTCGCCTTGATTCAAATCTAACCCACTATATTATGATTTCCATGCAACCCACGCGCCCGCTGCTGCAAAAACAACAGGCAAAAAAATAACCGCAAAATGCGGTTAGTGGCAGACCCACTATCGAAATGCAAGCATATCCGCATGATTCTAAACACTTTATTTTTTACGATATGCACAAGTACCGTAAAAAGTACCGTGTTTGTGCATATATCACAGCTTTATGATGTATTTCTTTACCGTTGTTTCACTGTTGTTGCAAGAACACAGTATAACCCGACACGCGGCCAGCCGAACACACCACACCCCAAATACTGCTTCTTCGGGTCTTATGCCTACACCGCATAAGCGGGGGTAACCGTTGGGGCAGTTTTCTGCATGGCCTGCCACAAGTCATAATCGGCTTGCTGGTGCAGCCAGCTTTCAGGGCTGGGGCTGTTATCACCTAGCCATTTGTGCAAGCGGATAGCCATATCGGCGCTAATGCCTGCCTTGCCATTCAGCAGACGGGATAACGTCACCCGTGAAACGCCTAGCTGCTTTGCTGCCTCGGTTACGCTCAAGCCCAAATCAGGCAGAATATCTTCTCTAATCGTTTCGGCGGGGTGCGGGGGATTGTACATTAACATTTTCGCTCCTAATGATAATCTTGGTAATCAACAATTTCAGCATGGCCGTTTTCAAGCCTGAACGTAATCCGCCAGTTTCCGTTTACTTTCACGCTCCAATGGTTTTTTAAATCACCCGTCAGGGGGTGTAAATTCCAGCCCGCAATATTCATATCAGACGGCACAGCAGCGCTATTCAAACGGGCAAGGATACGCGCCAGCTTGGCGGCATGAACGGCCTGAATGCCTGATTTGCTGCCCGTTTTATAAAATCGTTCCAGCCCTTTGTGTTGAAAAGAAATAATCATATCTATATCGCCAAGATTTACATGTATTGTATCGCCACTATTTACAAATAGCAATAAGCAACGCCACCCGCAAGGCAAACGGCGGCAAAGCTTCAACACCTGCCGCCACCAACGGGGCAAGTGTCCGCCGTATTTTCAGACGGCCTATACACCCCAACACCGCCACGCCACAAAATGCCACAAATCGGCTTTAACTTGCCCTGTTAAAATTGTTTTAACAAAGCTGTATCAGAAAAAAATTCTCTACA
>CAYVIS010000019.1:0-17705 GCA_964451565.1 uncultured Neisseria sp. | reverse complement strand
CGGGTGCGCAGCCTGCTCATGCCGTCGGGCGGGGCGTGCTGGCCGATGCGGATGCTGTCGCGCGACAGGAAAAACGAGGTATTCATGATTTCCAGCTCAATGCCTTGTTTGCGCAGCAGCCCCAAAATTTGCGGGATGCGCGGCGTTTCCTGGAAGCCGTAGTCGGCGGTGATGCATACGAAACGAGGGCTGAGTGCCTCAATATGAATCCGCTCATCGTTGGCGATGTGCGGCAACTCTTGGGTTTGGATGGTCAGCAAGATGTTGTATTCATGCAGGATCTTGTTGTGTTTGAGGTTGTGCAGCAGCGCTTTGGGTACGGCGGACGGGTTGCTGACCATGAATACCGCGTTACCGGGGATGGTTTGTGGCGGATAGGTGTCGAGATTGTCGATAAATGCCTGTAAATCCAAGCCATTGTCGACTTGGTGGGCGGCAAGCAGGCGGCGGCCGCGCTGCCACGTGCTGAAAATGAAAACCAGCGTAGCGGCAATCATGACCGGAAACCAGCCGCCGCTCGGGATTTTCAGCAGATTGGAGGAGAAAAACGCCAAATCAAAGGTCAGGAAGACCGCCGTCAGTCCGAATGCAGCGAGTTTCGGCCACCGCCATTTTTTCAGCATCACGATGCAGAACATAAGCGTGGTCAGCACCATGGTGCCGGTGGCGGCGATGCCGTAGGCCGCAGCCAGGTTGCCGGAACTGCGGAAACTCAAAACCACCAACACCACCGCCGCCAACAGCATCCAATTGACGGCAGGAATATAAATCTGGCCGATTTCGGTGTCGCTGGTATGGTTAATCTGCATGCGCGGGGCGAAACCGAGCTGCACGGCTTGGCGGGTGAGCGAATAAGCGCCCGAGATAACCGCCTGGCTGGCAATCACGGTGGCTGCGGTGGCCAACACAATCAGCGGAATCAGCGCCCACTCGGGCACGCTCAGGAAAAACGGATTGCTGATGGCATCGGGGCGGCGCAAGAGCAGCGCACCTTGGCCGATGTAATTGAGTGCGAGTGCGGGCAAAACCAGCGACAACCAGGCCGTCTGAATCGGCCGGCGGCCGAAGTGTCCCATGTCGGCGTAGAGCGCTTCCGCCCCGGTAACCGCCAGCACCACCGCACCGAGGCTGACGAAGCCGCCCCAACCGTGGTGGGTGGCGAAATAGAAGCCGTAATAGGGATTGAACGCGCGCAAAACGGATGGGTTTTGCGCAATCTGATACAGCCCGGCGGCGGCCAATACGGCAAACCACAACAGCATTATCGGGCCGAACAAAGTGCCGATGTGTTGTGTGCCTTTACGCTGGACGGCAAACAACAGCAGCAACACCGCCAGCGCAATCGGCAGCACCCAATGCGTCAGCGAAGGGCTGATAACCGTCAGCCCCTCTGCGGCGGAGAGCACGGAAATGGCCGGGGTAATGATGGCGTCGCCGAAAAACAAAGCGGTGCCGACCAGCCCCGCCATCGTGACCAACCAGGCCGGTTTGCCTTGCAGGTATTGCACGGCTTGCTGCATCAAAATCACCACGCCGCCTTCGCCTTTGTTGTCGGCATGGAGGATAAAAATCACATATTTCAGCGTCACCACCAAAATCAGCGCCCAGATAATCAGCGATACAAAACCGAGGATGCCCGTTTCGCCCACCCGCATATGCGCGGCCAGAAAGGTTTCTTTCAGGGTGTAAAGCGGGCTGGTGCCGATGTCGCCGTAAACGATGCCGAGCGCGGCCAACATCATCGCCGATGCAGAGCGTTGGGAAGTGTGCATGAGAATACCGTTGCCAAAGGGTAAGCAGGTGCGTTGGTTGAAAGTTTGCAACACCATAGTGTACGCTTACGCTTTCCAAATACAAGCAGGCCGTCTGAAAATAGCTTCAGACGGCCTGCTTGTATTTGAATTTAAAATGAAAATAGTTTGTTGCTTGTTGAGGCCGTCTGAATGCGAAAGTTGCTTTCAGACGGCCTTTTTAACACCTCAACCTGCTTTGCCGTCGGCGCGCGGCGTCAGCAGCCATGCCGCATAGCGCCACACAAACAGCAGCAGCGACAGCGCAAACAGCGCCGCCGAGCAGCGGATGCTGTGGGTGTAGGCCGTGCCGCTGACAAACACCGCCAACACGCGGGTAAGCGTGGCCAAAATCATCAGCCAAAACGCCAGCGGCATCGGTTTCGGCGCCGGATAAATCGGATGGCCGGTGTGGCCTAGGGCGGTGCGCGACATCATGCCGACGGTGAGCAGGCCGACGCCGCCGACGCCGATTAAGTGCGCGCCGAGCGACAGATAAGCCGGCAGCCACAGCGCCACGCCGGTCACCAACAGGCCGAGGGCGGTAAAACCGTAGCCTGCAAACAATACCCACAACATCGGTTCACCCGCCGCGCCTTTATGCCACCAACGACACACCTGCACCAGATTGATAATGCCGACCGCCACGCCGAGCAAACCCGCCAGCGGCAGCGCCGTTTGCAGCATCATCAATACCGCCATCAGCATCGGCAGCACCAAAGCCGATAAAGCCACCCACATCGGGCTGGATACTTGTTTGGCGTTTAAGCGTTTGGCGGTGAAAAACGGGATAATGCGCATCCCCACCAAGCCGATAAAGCCCGCCACCATCACCAAACCCGCCAGCAGGCCGTTGAGCAGTGCGGCGGCTTGAAACGGCTGCAGATACAGATGAAACACGGCATGGGTGAGGCCGAATACGAACAGCGCCGCCACCGCGATATAGTTGCGCGAATTGCGGCTGCGGATAACCGGCAAAGCCATGCACACAGCGCCATACCAGAAAAACAGCGTGCCGAACACGCCGCTGGCCGCCGCACCGCCGGGGATAAACGCCGCCACGCGCGCCAGCAGCCACAAAGCAGTTAAGGCTGCCAAAGCCGCGCCGCGTGTGGGCGGCTGGCCGGTCCAAGTGGCGACGGCGGTGAGCAGAAAACTGACCACCACCGCGCCTGCGTAGCCCCAAATCATTTCATGCGCGTGCCAGTAAAACGACGGTAAATCGGGCGTGCCCTGATAGCCGAAGCCCCACAGCAAAATCGACAGCGCGCCGAGCAGCGCGGCCAGCAGGTAAAAAGGGCGGAAAGCCATTGCCCAAACGGGGTGTTTGAACAGAGTAGTCATGTGGGTTCCTTTTACGTCATTATATTTATAGTGGATTAAATTTGAACCAATACAGCGTTGGCTCGCCTTACCGTACTGGATGTACTGTCTGCGGCTTCCCGCCTTGTCTTGATTCAACCTAATCCACTATATTCGGCAGGATAGGCGGATGAGGCCGTCTGAAAACGTTCAGACGGCGTTTGGCGCTTGAATCATGCAGCAGAACATGTCGCTTTGGCCTGCAAACGTGAGGCCGTCTGAAACATCACCGTGCGATCGGCCTTTATTCCGCCGCATCCAAAAACGGCTCGACTGCGGGAAACAGCTCACGCTCTTCAAAACGGGCGTGTTCGCGCAGGGTGGTGGCAAATTCGGTGTTCCAGTCGGCATCTTGATAGTGCGGATGCGCCAGCAATTCGCGCAACTTGGCATGGTCGGCTTCAAAACGGGTTTGCAGCGCCGCATCCAGCTGCGGCCAATGGGCGGCAAACTGCTTTTCTTCTTCGATAAAGTGCGCCAGCAAATCCGGTGCGTGCGCTTCGATGTCGCTTTGATGGCTTTGCGCAGGGTCGCGCAGAATGCGGACACACAACGCCAAAGAATGATGATGTTCGCGCGAGCGTTCGATGAGGTCGGGGTGGCGTTTTAACGGTTTCATGGCGGTGCTCCGGCTGGATTATTTTATAAGTTTCATATATTATGAAACTTAATTTGCAATAAATCAAATTCAGGTATCGTCAACAAAATACGGCAATGAAGTATAATCCAAAATAAATTCAGGCACAGAGATTAATATGTATTTGACCCAACACACCGATTACGCTTTGCGCGTGCTGATTTACACCGCCATCAACGACGATGCGTTGGTCAATATCGGCACCATCGCCGACACTTACGGCATTTCCAAAAGCCATCTGATGAAAGTGGTCACCGCATTGGTGAAAGGCGGCTTTCTGACTAGTGTGCGCGGTAAAGGCGGCGGTCTCAAGCTGGCCGGCGCGCCCGAACATGTCAACATCGGCGCGGTGGTGCGGCATATGGAGCCGATGCAGATGGTCGAATGTATGGGACCGAACAATGATTGCCTGATTTCGCCGAGCTGCCGCTTGGCCGGCATTATCGGCGGCGGCATGAACGCGTTCCTCAATTATCTCGACGGCTTCACGCTAGCCGATTTGCTCAATAAACCGACCTACGATTTGCTCTACCTGCCGAAAATCGACATTATGGCCGTCTGAAACAGCACATAGGCCGTCTGAAAGCGTTTCAGACGGCCTGATTTTTTGAATCGGCGCAAATCATGATAGACTTGCCGCTTGTCACCATTATGATAAAAACCATCCCGCTATGACCCCCAGCAAACTGATTATCGCCAGCCGCGAAAGCGCGTTGGCCATGTGGCAGGCCGAACACATCCAAGCGCGCCTGCAAGCCCTCTATCCCGATTGTGATGTGCAGATTCTCGGCATGACCACGCGCGGCGACCAGATTCTCGACAAAACCCTCTCCAAAATCGGCGGCAAAGGCCTGTTTATCAAAGAATTGGAGCAGGCGCTACAAGATGGCCGCGCCGATTTGGCTGTGCACTCGATTAAAGACGTGCCGATGGATTTGCCCGAAGGGTTTGCCCTGGCTGCCATCGGCGAGCGCGCCAGTCCGTTTGACGCGTTTGTGTCCAACCGTTACGAGCGCCTCGAAGATTTGCCGCAAGGCGCGGTAGTGGGCACATCCAGTCTGCGCCGCGAAGCACAACTGCGCGCCCGTTATCCCCATCTCGACATCAAGCCCCTGCGCGGCAACGTGCAAACCCGCTTGGGCAAACTCGACAACGGCGACTACGATGCCATCATCCTCGCCGCCGCCGGTTTGCAGCGCCTCGGTTTGGACGAACGCATCCGCCTGATTTTATCGCCGCTCGACAGCCTGCCCGCCGCAGGGCAGGGTGCGCTCGGCATCGAAATTGCCGCCCACCGCTACGATTTGCTCGAAGAGCTCAACCCGCTCAACCACGCCGTTACCAACGCCTGCGTCACCGCCGAACGCGCGCTTGCCCGTGCGCTCGACGGCAGCTGCCAAGTGCCGCTGGCCGCTTATTGCACCGAAGAAAACGGCCAGCTTACCCTGCGCGGTCTGGTCGGCCATCCTGACGGCTCGGTGACACTGCAGGCCAGCGCCGAAGCACCGTTGGCTTATGCTGATGCGCTTGGTCGTGCGGTGGCGAAAAAACTTGCCGACGATGGCGCGGTGGATCTGATTCAGGCGATTTTGGCTGAAAACCGATAAATTGAAAGTAGAGGCCGTCTGAAAGCATGGTGTGTTTCAGACGGCCTTTTAATATTTTTAATATTATAGAGCCGCACCGTAGGATGGGTGTCAACCCGAGACTTTGCTACATTACCCATCCCACCATCGTGAAATTAGCCCGAATCGCCATTCCGGCGCAGGCCGGAATCCATCCTTTGTACAAAACCGGTTTAAAATCAAAAAACTGAGATTGGCAAAATGGATTCCGGCCTGCGCCGGAATGACGGGTTTATTGGTGTTTTTAAAAGACACCCAACCGACGGCATTCGGAAACAGTGCCGGCGGATTTCGCTGTACTATTTAATCCTGTTCAATAAAAGGCCGTCTGAACACCATGCCCGCCATTCTGATTACCCGCCCCGATACCCAAAACAGCGCCGAGCTGCAGGCTTGCGCGGCAGCGGGTTGGCAGGCCGTGCCGTTCAGCCCCATCCGCATCGAAGCCGATGTCGCTGCGTTGCAGGCGCTGCCGCAGAAGCTGGCCACGGCTGCGGCGGTGTTTTGGGTCAGCCCGAGCGCGGTGGCGGCGGCTGCGCCGTATGTGGATTTTTCAGACGGCCTGATGCACATTACCGTCGGGCAGGGCAGCGCTAAAGCGTTGGCGGCATATTGTCCGCAACCGATACACGCGCCGGCGACAGGCAACGACAGCGAGGCGGTGTTGCAGCTCGATATATGGCAGCGCCTGCCGCGCGGGGCGGAAATCGTCATCATCCGCGGTCACGGCGGGCGCGAATTTTTGGCGCAGGCGTTGCGGCAGTGCGGCTTTGTTGTACGCATGGCCGAAGTGTATTTCAGACGGCCCCAGGCGCTGGATTGGGCGCTGTTTGCAGAAACGCAGCCGCAAGCCGCTTATGTGAGCTCGTCGGAAATCGCCCGCGGCTTATTTGCGCAAGTGCCGCCCCGATTGGCGCAAAATCTGAAAACCTTGCTATACTTTACCCATCATGAGCGCATAGCCGCCACTTTGCGCGCTGCCGGAGCGGAAAACATCCGCGTGGTGGCGCGGCTGGATATGCACACTTTACCGCGCGAAACGGAGTAATCAATGAAGCCCGAAGACAGGCAGCCGGAAGCCGAACCGGCATCAGAACAAAAAGCCATTGTGGTGGCGCCCGACGGCACCGCCACGCCGCCCGAAACAGCGGCAACCGAGCCCGTGCAGCCCGATGCCGCTGCCGATGCACCGGAAAGCAAGCCCGAGCCGGCGGCAGCCAAAGTGCCCGCCGTTGCAACCGAATCCCCCGATACAGGAAAAAACATGTCCGAACCCAAGCCAAACCAAACCAGCGCCGTCGCGCCTGTCGTCATCAAACAATCTTCCGGCAAAGGCCTTGCCGCCGGGGCGCTGGTGTTGGCGCTGTTGGGCTTGGGTGCCAGCGGTTTTCTGTTTGTGCAGGGGCAGAATCTCTTGAAAAACCAGGAATTGAGTTTCGAACAGAAAATCGATAAAGCCGCGCTGGGCGAGAGCCAGAATGCCAATCTGCTGCAAGACAACCTGCGCAAGCAAACCGAAATCCAAACCGCGCTCATGCAGCTTTCAGACGGCCAAAAGCAAAACAGCGAGCAAATCGCCGCTGCCAACCGCGCCTATCAAGAGCTGCTGAAAAGCCGCGCCAACTGGCTGGTGGACGAAAGCGAAGCCATGCTGAATCTGGCTTCGCAGCAGCTGATGCTGTCGGGCAACATTCCGATGGTGGTGAACCTGCTTGAAAGTGTGGAAAGCCGCCTGACCCGCTTCGACCAACCCGAATTGCTGCCCATCAAACAAGCCATCAGCAGCGATTTGGCGGCGCTGAAAAACCGTCCTTATCTGGATACGGCCAGCGCTTCATTGCGTCTCGACCGCTTGGAAACCGCAGTGGCCGGGCTGCCGCTCACGCTCGACAGCACCCTGCAGCCGGGCAAAGAAGCCCCGCAGGCGCTGAATACCGACAACCTGCCGTGGTGGCAGGCTGCATGGGAAAAAGCGCTCCACAGCATGAAAGGCATGGTGGAAGTGCGCAAACTCAATAGCAACGATGCCATGCTGATGGCGCCCGAGCAAGTGTATTTCGTGCGCGAAAACCTGCGCCTGCGCCTGCTTGATGCCCGCACGGCGCTGCTGCAGCATAATGCCGAGGTGTATCAAAGCGATTTGAACAGCGCCGAAGCTGCGGTGAAACAATATTTCGACAACCGCTCGCCCGCGACCCAATCGTGGCTGAAAGAATTGGCCGATTTGAAAGCGCTCGACGTGCGCACCATTGCCGATGATTCGCTCAAAACCAGCTTAGCCGCCGTGCGCGCCTATCAGGAAAGCGTGCGCACCGCCCAGCCCGGCGCGCTGCCGGATTTGAATTCGGCCAACGCAGCTTCCGAGCCTGCCGCCGCATCCGAACCGGCCGCACCCGCCGCGCCTGCGCAAGCAGCCAGCGAGCCTGCCGCAGCGCCTGCCCAACCCCAACCCGAGCAGGGCGCGGCCAAGCCTGAAGCAGCCACACCTGCGCCCGAAGCGCCCGCATCCGCTCCCGCCGCACAAGTGAAGGGAGATAGAGCATGAGAGCGCTAATCTGGATTATCATTTTATTCGCCGTGGCCGTGGGCTTGGCGATGGCCGCCAGCGTGTACAGCGGCAACGTGTATCTGGTGGCCGGACAAACCATGTTGCGCATCAACCTGCATGCCTTCATCCTCGGCCTGATTGCGTTGGTGGTGGTGCTTTACCTGCTGGTGCGCCTGATTGCCGGGATTTTGCACGTGCCCGGGCGCATGCAGCGCTTCGGCGTGGCGCGCAAAGGCCGTCAGGCAGACGCGGCGCTGAACAATGCCGGTTTGGCGTTTTTTGAAGGCAAATTCCAAAAGGCCGAGCAGGAAGCGGCCAAAGTATTGGCCAATAAAGAAGCAGGCAATAACCGCACTTTGGCGCTGATGCTGGGCGCGCACGCTGCCGACCAGATGGACGACATCGCCCTGCGCGACCAATATTTGCAAGACATTCAGGCGCTGCCTGCCAAACAGCAGCTTTCACGCCATCTGCTGCTGGCCGAATCGGCGCTGAGCCGCCGCGATTATCCTGCCGCCGAAAGCAGCCTCACCGCTGCGGCACAGATCAACCCCAACCTTACCCGTTTGGTGCGCTTGCAACTGCGCTATGCCTTCGACCACGGCAATACGCTGGACGTGTTGGATAAAACCGACAAACTGCTGAAAGCCGGTGCGATTAACGACTATGAAGCCGAGCAATACCAGCATTGGGCATATCGCCGTCTGTTGGCGCTGGCCAACGACCATCAAGGTCTGAAAACCTGCCTCAAACGTATTCCCGAGCAGCAGAAAAGCGGTGAGCTGTGTGCCGAAATTGCCGAGAAATACGCCCGTTTGGGTTTGTATGAGCAGGCGGTGAAATGGGTCGGCCAATATTATCCGCAAACCCATCAAGTCGAGCTGCTGGAGCCGTTTGCCGACAGCGTGCGCTTTCTCGACGACAAAGCCCAGCGCCGCGCTTTGGATATGGCTGACGGCTGGTTGCAGGCGCGTCCGAACGATGCCGATTTGCTGATGTATCTCGGCCAACTGGCCTACAGCAAGCAGCTTTGGGGCAAGGCGCAGGGCTATCTGGAAGCCAGCCTGGCGGTGAAGCCGGGCATGCAGGCGCGCTTGGCGCTGGCGAAGGTGTTTGATGCCACCGAGCAGACCGTGCAGGCCGAAAACCAACGCCGCTTGGCTTTGGAAGACGTGGCTCATGAAGAAGGCGACGCGTTACCGCTGTTGGAAAACAGATAATGCACTTGTGTTGCCGATAGCCGGAAAGGCCGTCTGAAGGGATTCAGACGGCCTTTCAATATTTTCTATAGTGGATTAGATTTGAATCAAGACAAGGCGGGGAGCCGCAGACAGTACACCTAGTACGGCAAGGCGAGCCAACGCTGTACTGGTTCAAATCTAATCTACTATATATGCCGTCATCAACCATCCGCCTTGGTGGCGGAGCCTGTCGAAACAGCTTCTGTTTCACATCCAGCTTTTGAAAAGTTTAAATGCCCGCTTGATGCACCCATGCTTCACAGGCCGTCTGAAACCCGTTCAGACGGCCTCTGTTTCATGGTATTATCTGCCCCAATCTCAATACCAAGCGAAAACATCATGACTGCCTTAAAAAACGATACTTTCCTGCGCGCGTTGTTGAAACAGCCGGTGGACTACACACCGATTTGGATGATGCGCCAGGCCGGCCGTTACCTGCCCGAATACAAAGCCACCCGCGCGGCGGCAGGCAGCTTTTTGGATTTGTGCAAAAACACCGAATTGGCCACCGAAGTGACCATCCAGCCGTTGGAGCGTTTCGATTTGGACGCGGCGATTCTGTTTTCCGACATCCTCACCGTGCCCGATGCGATGGGCTTAGGCTTGTATTTTGCCGAGGGCGAAGGGCCGAAATTCGAGCGTGCGCTGCAACATGAGGCCGATATTGCCAAGCTGGAAGTGCCTGATATGGCCAAGCTGGGCTATGTGTTTGATGCGGTGTCGTCTATCCGCACCGCGCTCGACGGCCGCGTGCCGTTAATCGGTTTTTCCGGCAGCCCGTTCACGCTGGCCTGCTATATGGTAGAGGGTGGCAGCAGCAAGGAATTCCGCACCATCAAGAGCATGATGTATGCGCGCCCCGAATTGTTGCACAAAATTTTGGATGTGAATGCACAGGCGGTAACGGCTTATCTGAATGCGCAAATTGACGCGGGTGCGCAGGCGGTGCAGATTTTCGACACTTGGGGCGGCGTGCTCAGCGATGCCGCATTTGCCGAATTCAGCCTGCGCTATATGCAGCAGATTATCAGCGGTTTGAAACGTGAAAACGAAGGCCGCCGTGTGCCGGTGATTGTGTTCACCAAAGGCGGCGGTTTGTGGTTGGAAAAAATGGCTGATATTGGCGCCGATGCGTTGGGCTTGGATTGGACGTGCAATATTGGTGAAGCCCGCCGCCGCGTGGGCGATAAAGTGGCGCTGCAAGGCAACTTCGACCCGTTTGCCTTGTTCGGCACGCCTGAAAGCATCCGCACCGAAGCCGCACGTATTTTGGCGGCCTACGGCGAGGGCAGCGGTCATGTGTTCAACCTCGGTCACGGCATCAACCAGCATGCCGACCCCGAGCACGCGAAAATTTTGGTGGATACGGTGCATGAATTGTCGCGTCAATATCATGGTTAAGCCGCCTGTAGTTTGAATATCATTATTGTCTGAATGGTAAGAGAGGCCGTCTGAATCAATTGTGATTCAGACGGCCTGAAACTTTTGCAAAATACTTTTCTCTTGCAAATAACCAATAAACCCGTCATTCCGGCGCAGGCCGGAATCCAGCTGCCGAAATTCAGCTTGTTGAGTTTAAAGCAGCTTCAAGTGGAAAATGGATTCCGGCCTGCGCCGGAATGACGGAGTCGGGTGCTTTTTATGGTGCAAAATATCCCAAAAATTCTCTAAATTCCTCAGATCGGCATCATCAACGGCGAATTAACCCGCAAAGGCTTAAAAGTCAAAAACGCCCCACCGCCGTTATCGACGCCACCAACATACAAACTATTGGCGGCAAATTTCAGACGGTTTCAAACTGGATTGCCCAATAACGGCTGTTGCTTGATTAACGCCCGGATGATGGTGCGGTTGGGGTGCAGGGCGGTACGGATGCGGGGGGAGAGCGGGTTGGGTAAGCCGAGGATATCTGCGGCGATGGCGGCGGCGCAAATCGGGGCGGTGGCGAGGCCGCGGCTGCCGTGGGCGGTGTTGATGTAAGCGTCGGGCAGGTAGGGGCAGGGGGCGGTTAAGCGATAATTTTTATCCAGCGCGAGTTTGGCATAGCTTTGCTGCATGGCGCGGATGTCGGCAAGCGGGCCGGCGATGGGCAAATGGTCGGGGCTGTCGCAGCGCAGGGCGGCGTGGCCTTCGGGTTGGGGCAGGCCGTCTGAAAGCAGGGTTTGGGCAAGCGTGGGGTTGAGGGCGGCAAGCTCGGCATGATTGGTTTGTTCTTCGGTTTCGCGCCAATCGGTGTTTGTATCGTGGTGGACAAAAGTGGCACCAAAGCAATGCAGCCCTTGCCATGCGGGGCTGATGTAGCTGGCGCCGGAGAGGGCGCAGCGCAGTTTGGCGGATTCGGCGGTGGCGGCGGCAAGGCTGGTTTGCCCGCGTATCAATTGGTAAGGCAGAGCGGCAATGTTGCTATCGGCAGCGGCCGGGCTTTGGGCGCCGAGGCAGTAAACCAGGTGGCTGCCGCTGAAGGTTTGCGCGGGCGTGGTGACGTGCCAGCCGTGGCCGTCGTGTTCGGCGGCGAGTGCGGGCGTGTGGGTGTGCAGCTCGATGAGGGGATGATCCAGCAGCGCCTGCACCACGGCAGGCGGGTTGAGCCACACGCCTTGCGGCCAATAGAGGCCGTCTGAACCGATGGGCATCGCGGCGATTTCGCTGGCTTCGGCGGTGCTTACGCTGCGGTAGAGGTGGCGGTGGTGGATTTGGGCGCCGAGGGCCTGATTGCGTTTGCTTTCGGCGGCATCGTGATTGAGATGCAATACGCCGTCGCCACCCCAGGTTTCGCTATCGGGCAACAGCTTTTGCAGCAGGCGGCGGCTGTGGCCGTAGCCGCACAGCAGCAGCTCGGTTTGCTCGGTATTGTGGGCGGAAATTTTGGCATACAGCAGCCCTTGGCGATTGCCTGAGCCTGCCTGAGCGGGTTTGCGGGCTTCGAGAATGGTCACGGGCAGGCCGCGTTCGGCCAATTCACGGGCGGTGGCTGCGCCTGCAATGCCGGCACCGATTACGATGGCGCGCGTGGGCGGTGTGCGGCTGCTTGGCGGGGCATACCAGGGTTTATGGATTGTGGCCGTGTTTTGCGGCACGGTTGCGGTTTGCCAATGAATCGTGTCGGGGAAATAGTCGGCCAAGCAGGCGGCTTGTTCAGACGGCATTAGCCATAAATGTACGCCCGGCAGAATATCGTTGAGGGCGTTGGGGCCGTTGAATTGCAGGCAGGCAGTTTGTGCTTCGATACTTTGCTGCAATTGCGTTTCCAGCACGGTCGGGTGTTCAGACGGCCTGAATATAGGCAATGTGTGTTCAGGCAGGCACACAATCAGATACAGCGGCGCGGCGTGCGTTTGAACGGCTTGCACCATGTCGGCGAGTGCGGGCGGGGTATTCCAGGCAAGAAAAGTCATGATTGAGGCCGTCTGAAAGGGTTTGATGGTGATGGTTAAAATGGTGCGGATGGCTGCGCGGTTAGGTTGTGGGTAGGTCTGCTACCTGCGTGGGTACGGAGGCCGTCTGAACGTTTCTTCAGCCTTTCAGACGGCCTCAATCTATCAAAATCAATCAGCGCTGCGGGTTGAGCCATTGCCATTGCTCGCGCAGGGTATCGGCCAGCGCGCGCTGTTTTTCTGCGGGCGTGGTGAGGCCGTAGGTGAGGCGCTGGAAGTCGATGGTGATGGAGGGATTGTCGAGCGGGCCGCTGATTTTGAGCGGCACGGGTTTGGCCTGCGGATTGCGGGCGTTGTGGATAAGCAGGTCTTCGGAAAGGGTGCGGTTGTTGAAGTCGGTGTGGCCGCTGCTGCTGATGTCGAGATAGTCGGACACGAGTTCGACGTTTTCATGATAGCCGATGCCGTCGGTAAATTCGCTCAACATGGAAAAGCGGCGGAACGGGGTTTGCACGGTTTGATCGTAATCTCTGCGGGCTGTGCCGCTGTTGCTGGCGCGGCGGAGGATGTTGTTTAAGTCGAAGCCTATCCAGGCGCCGTCGGAAACGGTCAGTTGCAGGCTGCCTTTGAGGCTGCGGGTGAGCGCTTCGCGGTTGCTGCCGCTGGCGGTGAGGTCGATGACGGCCTGGCCGTTGCCGCTGATGTTGTTGTTGTCGAACAAATCTTGCAGCAGCGGGCGGATTTGCACGCCAGTGGCGTTTTGCTGCAAATGGTAGGAGAGCGGGCGGGTGTTGGCGATGCTGAAGCCGCCTTCGGTTGCGCCGCCGTAGAGCCCGGCTTTGAAGTTGGACAGGGTGATGCGTTCGCGGTTGGCAAACAGGCCGGTGGCGAGGTTGTCGAGCTGGAGGCCGGGCATGCTGAGGCTGCCGATGTCGATTTGTGCGTTGATTTCGGGAGCGTCGCTGCGGTCGAGCCAGTCGGGATAAGCCTCTGTGGAGGCGGTTTGCCATTCGTTCCAGTAGGGGGCGAGGGCGAGTTTTTGCAAACTCAGTTTGCCGTCAAGTGTGGCGGGTTGGCCGTCTTCGGCACGGTAGGCTGCACTGAGGGCGACGGATTGGCGGTCAAACAGGCCTTTGAGCTCGGCCTGCCAGCGGCTGGGGCTTTGCAGGCTGAGGCTGCCGCCGAGTTGGGCGTTGAAGCGTGACTGGCTGCCGCCGCTGAGGCTGTCTTGCAGGGTGGTGAGCTTGAGGTTGTTGAGGTCGAGACCGTGTCCTTGCTGCCATAAGGCGTTGCCGGTGAGGTTGGCGGTGGTGTGGTGGCGCTCGGTTTGCAGATTGTTGTTGGATTCAAACTCGCCGATGTCGGCCACGCTGGCGCGCAGGCTGGCTTTGGCGAGCATAAACGAGCCGTTTAAGCGGGTTTGGCCGCTGTCGGCGGTGTAGACGCCGTTGATGCGGTTGATTTGGAGGTTGCCGTTGCGCCAGTTGAGCAGGGGGCTTTCGGCGGTGAGATGCAGGTTGTGAAACGGGCTGTCGGCACGCAGACGGAGGTTGCGGGCGCTGAGGGTGTGGTTTTGCGGCTGCCAGTTGAGGCTGCCGTCGGCGCTGAGGCTGATTTCGTGACCGTGAAGCGTGGTGTCGGCATTGACGCGGAGGCGCGGCATCTGCCAGGCGCTGCCGTCGGTTTGCAGCAGACCGTCGGCCTGCCAGGCAATGGGTTCGAACAGGTTGCTGCCGATGTTGCCGCTGCCGTTGATACTGCGGTTGCCGTCGTCGCTGCTGCCGACGCGGATGTTGAGGTCGTGCAGGGCATAGCTGCGGTCGGGCAGGTGCATATTGATGCGGCTGCTTTCCAGCAGGATGCGGTTAAGGTTGACGGCGGCGGGTTGTTCCCACAAATCCTGCAGGCTCCAGCGGCCTTCGGTGTTGCGGAGAAGCTCTGCTTCGGCATCGCGCAGCAGCCATTTTTCGATTTCGGGGCGGCTTTTCCACAGGCTGCTCCAAGCCAGGCCGATGCGCATTTCTTTTACCATCACGGCAGCGGCGGTGCTGTCGGGTTTGGTGATGACGACGTTATAGAGGGTGGCAGTGGGGCGGGGCAGCCAGTTGCGGCTGATATTGTTGTTGAAGCGCACGCTGCGGCCTGTGCCTTCCACAGCCGCATCAGCCAGCGCGTGCATGCGCCCGACGCTGAAAAGCTGGTGCAGGCCGAGGTATAGGCTGAGCATCAGCAGCAAAGCGGCCAAACTGCCGAAGCTGATGAATTTCAGCCAAAACCTGCCGGAGCGCAACAAACGGATCATGGGGAAAGAAAATTGGAGCAAAAACAGTAGCCAGTATAGCATAAGGCCGTCTGAAACGTTGGCGCACACAGGCGATTATTGCTACTATTCGCTCTAATCTAACCACGCTGAAATTATGGGAGACCACTCATGCTGATTGTGATGCAGAAACACGCTTCGGCGGCCGCTATCGAGCGGGTTATCGGGCTGATTCGCGGGCGCGGCCTGCAGGAGCATCTGTCGAAGGGCGAAGAGCGCACCATCATCGGCGCGGTGGGCGACGAGCGCGTGCTGCATCCGCATGAAATCGAGAGCCTGCCCGAAGTGGAGCGCGCCATCCGCGTGTTGAACGATTGGCGCATCATCAGCCGCGAAGCGCAGCCGCAAGACAGCATCATCAGCGTGCGCGGCGTGGCTTTCGGCGGTGGGAAAATGCTGGATATCACCGCCAATCCCGAGCGCGCGGCGGCAGCCGATGCCGTGTTTGCCGATCCTTTTTACCTGCCCAACCGCCCGTATGCGGAAATCGAGCATACCAGCGAAAAAACGCAAATCCGCGCCATGCAGCAAGCGCTGGCGCAACACCACGCGGCGGGCAAGCCGGTGTTGGTGCGCATCCGCGATGTGCGCCAAATCGCCCCGGCGCTGGCAGCAGAAGCCGATATTCTCTATCTCGGCGGCGAAATGATGGGCAACCGCGCCTTGCAGGACGAAGTAGGCCGCCTGAACACGCCGGTGGTGTTGTGCAAAGATAAACACCATCGCGCCGACGATTGGCTGGTGGCGGCGGAACACATCGCCCTGCGCGGCAACCACCACATCATTCTCGGCGAAGCGGGTACGCTCAGCTTCGAGCCGGAGCACACTTACCGCCTGGATGTGGATGCTGTCGTGCGTGTGCGCAAGGTCAGCCATCTGCCCGTGATTGCCAACATCACGCGCTTGTGGCACGGCGATATGCCGCAGGAAGTGCTCTACCGTTTGGCAGTGGCGGCGGGTGTAAACGGCGTGGTGAGCAGCTTGTAAACGCAGTGGCCAGTATGGATTAAAAGGCCGTCTGAATGATTCGACAAGCTCATCACAAGTCATTCAGACGGCCTTTGATGATTTCAGGCCAAAATCGTTTAAAATGGCCGTCTGAAACGATGGCCGATTCCGAATCATGACCCCCGATACGCAAAAACTGCTCAAAATCACCGACAACACCGCCAAAAAGCTGGATAAACTCAATATCCGCACCGCTTGGGATGCGGCGCTGCATCTGCCTTTGCGCTATGAAGACGAAACCCACATCACGCCGATTGCCGATGCGCCGGTGGGCGTGCCTTGTCAAGTGGAAGGCACGGTGATTCATCAAGACATCCAGTTCCGCCCGCGCCGGCAATTAATCGTGCAGATTCAAGACGGCTCCGATCATGTGCTGTTTCTGCGCTTTATTCATTTTTACGCCAATAATATCAAGCAGATGGCCGAGGGCAAACGCATCCGCGCGGTGGGCGAAATCAAACACGGCTTTTTCGGCGATGAGATGATTCACCCGAAAATCCGCGATGCCGAAAGCGGCGGCTTGGCCGAAAGCCTCACGCCGATTTACCCGACTGTGAACGGCCTCAATCAGCCCACTTTGCGCCGCATCATTCAGACGGCCTTGGAAAGCATGCCGCTGCACGACACCTTGCCCGACGAATTATTAAGCCGTCTGAAGCTGCCGCACTTGGCCGAAAGCCTGCGCCTGCTGCACGCGCCGCCGCCCGATTACACCATCCACCAACTTTCAGACGGCACATTGCCCGCTTGGCAGCGGCTGAAATTCGATGAATTGTTGGCACAACAATTGTCCATGCGCTTGGCGCGGCAAAAACGCATCAGCGGCAATGCCACACCGTTGCGCGGCACGGGCGAGCTGGCCGATAAATTATTGCACGCCTTGCCGTTTGCGCTTACCGGTGCACAGCAGCGCGTGTTGACCGAAATCCGCAGCGATTTGGCGCAAACCTTTCCGATGCACCGCTTATTGCAAGGCGATGTCGGCAGCGGCAAAACCATCGTTGCCGCGCTCGCCGCGCTCACCGCCATCGAAGCCGGCTATCAAGTGGCGGTGATGGCGCCCACCGAAATTCTGGCCGAGCAGCATTATATTAAGTTCAAACAATGGCTGGAGCCGTTGGGCTTGAGCGTGGCTTGGCTTTCCGGCAGCCAGCGCAAAAAAGCCAAAGAACAAAACAAAGCCGCGATTGCAGACGGCCTCACCCAAATCGCCGTCGGCACGCACGCGCTGTTTCAGGATGACGTGCAGTTCCAACACCTCGGCTTGGTGATTGTCGACGAGCAACACCGGTTCGGCGTGGCGCAACGCTTGGCTTTAAAAAACAAAGGCGCGGAAGTGCACCAGCTGATGATGTCGGCCACACCGATTCCGCGCACATTGGCGATGAGTTTTTTTGCCGATTTGGATGTGTCGGTGATTGACGAATTGCCGCCCAACCGCACGCCGATTAAAACGCGCTTGGTCAACAGCGCCCGCCGTGCCGAAGTGGAAGGCTTTGTGTTGAGCACCTGCCAGAAAGGGCAGCAGGCTTATTGGGTGTGCCCCTTGATTGAAGAGAGCGAAACGCTGCAACTGCAAACCGCCACCGAAACGCTGGCCGAGTTGCAAACCGCCTTGCCCGAATTAAACATCGGCCTCGTGCACGGGCGCATGAAGGCGGCGGAAAAAGCCGAAGTGATGGCCGAATTTTCCGCAGGCCGTCTGAACGTGTTGGTGGCGACCACCGTGATTGAAGTGGGCGTGGACGTGCCGAATGCCAGCCTGATGGTGATTGAACACGCCGAGCGCATGGGCTTGGC